>DASPUA010000127.1:0-4650 GCA_035623135.1 Thermodesulfovibrionales bacterium
GATATTCTCCACCCATTACAGTTCGAGACTGTTCATCACCAATGCAGCGTTCGACCGCTGTCTGCATATCTACCCTTACGAGGAATGGACAAAGCTTGAAGAAAAGGTGAGGGGACTTCCGAAGATGCTCAAGGAGGTTCGCCTTTTTATGCGGCGCGTAATCGCCTCGGCGCAGGAATGCTCCTTTGATAAACAGGGCAGGCTCCTGATCCCCGCAGCGTTGCGGGAAGACGCCGAGATCACCGCAGATGTGGTCATCGTGGGGCAGATTGAAAAGATAGAGCTGTGGGACAGGAAAGAATGGGATACGGTGGTCGATCTTTCGAGGATAGACAGGGAGGCAGCAGAAGAACGTCTCGCGTCATACGGTCTCTAGATGATCGTCCACCTTCCGGTGATGGTCAGGGAGGTTGTAGAGATGCTCGATATACGTGCAGGGGGAACATATGTTGATGCCACGGTGGGCCTCGGTGGTCATGCCGAAGAGATCGTCAAACTGCTGGGTTCGGAGGGGAAGCTCATCGGCATGGACAGGGACGGTGAGGCGCTGAAAACGGCAGGACAGCGATTGGACAACCACAGGGTTGTTCTGCGGAAGAGTACCTTTTCCGGATTGAAGGGAGCAATGATATCCCTTGGCGTACGCGAGGCGGATGGCATCCTCTTTGACTTTGGTGTCTCGATGATGCAGTTTAAGGACCCGGAAAGGGGATTCAGCTTCAGCGCCTGGGAGCCCCTGGACATGAGAATGGACAGGTCGCAAAAAATGAGTGCAGAGGAAATTGTGAATGACTATTCCCAGAGCGAACTGGAGAGGATACTCAGGGAGTATGGGGAAGAGAGGCTCGCCCGGAAGATCGCGAGGGCGATTATCGCGGCGAGGACACACACAAGGATTCGTACCTGCAGCGAGCTTGCACAGATTGTGCGTGCGGTTTCCTGGGGAGGGGGAAGGCATCACCCGGCAACACGGACATTTCAGGCACTCAGGATTGCGGTAAATGACGAGATAAGAGAAATAGATGAGGGGCTCAGGTCATCGGTGGGACTTTTGAGAAGGGGGGGAAGACTCTGCGCCATTTCGTATCACTCCCTGGAAGACAGGCTGGTCAAACACGTGATACGGGATTCAGCCAGGGAAGGAGTGCTCAGGGCACTTACGAAGAAACCTCTCATTCCCTCCCGTGAGGAGATCAGGAACAACCCTTCTGCGAGGAGCGCAAAAATGAGGTGTGCGGAGAGAGCATGATCAAGGTGCCGCAAAAAAGCACGGCATCCTGTCTTGTCAAACCCCTCTTTGTTGTCGTTCTTTTGGGCGGAATTTTCGCCATTGTCTGGCTCAGGTCAAGTATTCTCACCATGGAGTATTCCATCGGTGAGCTGGAGTGCAAGAAGATGGAGAGGCTCAGGGAGGCAAAGATGCTCCTGGCTGAAAGGGCCATGCTGCTTTCGATGCAGAAAATGGAAAAAACGGCGGTGAGGAGCCTTGGCCTTGTCTTTCCAGACAGAACACGGGTCGTGTACGTAAGGGGCGCAGGACAGGGTCCCCTGAAGGCGTCTTTTGAAAAAAGCAGGTACGGGTTTGGTGATCATTCAGCGACAGAGGGGGGCGTTTCACCGGATAAGGAGAGATGAGAAAGCGGGGAATCATACTCAATACCGCAATATGTTTTGTTTTTGTTATTGTGGCGGTCCGTCTTTTTGACATCATGATCGTGAATCACGAGAGGCTCTACGCGAAGGCGAAAATGCAGCAACTCAAGGGTGAAGATATAAGGGTAAGGCGCGGGGCGATCTTTGACCGGCATGGCAGGGAACTGGCGGTAAACCTCGAACTGGAATCCCTCTATTGTGATCCTGCCGGGATGGGTTCTCCTGAGGAGAGCGCTGAGGTCCTCTCATCGGTCACCGGTAAACCCTCGCGTGCGATCCTGACCAAACTCTCTTCAGAGGGCCATTTTGCATGGATAGAGAGAAAACTTGACCCTGATACCACCAGGAAGGTTAAGGAATTGAAACTGAAGGGGATTGGGTTTGTGAATGACTCAAAGAGATATTATCCGAAAGGCCATCTGGCTTCCCAGATTATCGGTTTTGTGAATATTGATAATAAAGGTATTGAGGGAATTGAACTTAAGTATGATGGATATCTCAGTTCGGGAGGAGGCAAGGTCCTCTTTTCGAGGGATGCGAGCGGAAAGACCCTGTCACAGGGGGTAGAGATGGAGTCCAAGGGGAACAATCTGGTGCTCACCCTCGACGAAGGATTACAATATATGGTAGAGGTGGAACTGGACAGGGCAATGGATCAGTGGCGGGCAAGCGCGGCCACGGCCATCATGATGGACCCCTTCACTGGAGAAATGCTCGCCCTTGCGAACAGGCCTTCTTTCAATTCCAATTCCATCTCAGGGAGCAAGAATTTTGAGAGAAGAAACAGGGCAATCACCGACTGTTATGAACCGGGTTCTACCTTCAAAATCATTGTGGGGACCGCAGCGCTGGAAGAGAAGGTGGTATCCCTGGATTCTTCCTTTGACTGCAGCAAGGGAACGATAGCAATAGGGAAAAGGGTGGTCCATGATGCACATAGACACGGCGTGTTGACATTTAAGGAAGTAATTCAGAAATCCTCTAATGTCGGGTCTATCATGGTGGGTATGAGGCTGGGGAAAGAAAGGATATACCGGTACGCAAAGGCATTCGGGTTCGGTGAGAAGACGGGGATTGATCTTCCGGGAGAGGTCTCTGGATTGATCAGGCCTCCGGAACGGTGGTCGGGGGTTTCTATTGGTTCAGTCCCCATAGGGCAGGAAGTGGCGGTCACACCCCTGCAGGTGTTACGGGCGTATTCCGCCATAGCCAACGGAGGCCTGCTTGTGACACCCCATGTGGTATCCCGGGTAGTGAGCCCAGAGGGTGAAGAGATATGGAGGCCCACCCAAGATGTGCAAAGGGTTATTTCCCACAGGACTGCAGACACGTTCAAAGATATTTTGAAGACGGTCACCGAGGAGGGAGGCACTGCGAAGAGCGCATCCGTGAGCGGGAACAACGTTGCGGGCAAGACAGGCACCGCGCAGATCATCGATCCCCGCACCAAGAGGTACTCGACGGAAAAGTTTGTGAGCTCCTTTGTAGGGTTTGTGCCTGCAGACAATCCAAAGATCGCCATGATAGTGGTCGTCTATGAACCCAAGGGCCAGATTTACGGGGGCGTGGTGGCGGCGCCCGTCTTCAAGCGGATTGCCGAAAATGCCCTCTCGTATCTGGATGTGCCGAGGGAAGACAGTCAGGGAAATATGCTGGTGGTTGCGAGATGAAACTGGGGGAGATTCTTTCCGGGTGTGAATACGAACTTGCAGGGGAAGGGTCTCTCGACACCGTGGTATCAGGAATTGCATACGATTCGAGAAAGGTGGGTGATGATTGCCTTTTTGTTGCTTTAAGGGGTGAGCATGTGGATGGCCATGATTTTATCCATGACGCGATCCAAAGAGGCGCAGCGGTGATTATCAGTGAGGAGCGAACAGGTTCCCCGTTCAGGGAGATGGGACATGGAAGAACAGAGGCACGGTCGCCGGTTTTTGTGAGGGTAGGAGACAGCAGGGAGGCCCTTGCGTGTATTTCCCACAACTTTTATGGCCGGCCGTCAGAGGAGAATCAGGTGATCGGGATCACAGGAACAAATGGAAAGACCACCACCACCTATCTCATCAAATCCATACTCGAGACATGGGGGAAAAAGGTTGGGCTGATCGGCACGATACGATACATGGTCGGGGACACCGCCTATCCCGCGCCCCATACTACCCCGGAATCCCTCGAGTTCCAGGGGTTCCTTTCCGAGATGACATCAGCAGGATGTGGGTATGTGGTAGCCGAGGTCTCATCCCATGCCCTTTCGCAGAAGAGGGTGGATTATACGCGATTTGTGGTGGTGGCGTTCACCAATCTCACAAGGGACCATCTGGACTTCCACGGGACAATGGCAGACTACTACAAGGCAAAAGAGCGGTTATTCACCGAACTTCTGCCCTCCACAGGGACTGCGGTCATCAATGCAGACGATGAGTGGGGGCAAAAGTTAATCACGCATCTTGAGGGACGCATAAAACACCGCGTGCCCCACGGAACGCCTTCCCTTATTACGTATGGAATGGACAGGGAAGCTGATATTACGGGAAGGGATATGGACGATTCTCCCTCAGGGATTTCCCTCACCCTTTCGTACAGGGATATCTCCTTCACTGTCGTTTCTCCATTGTTCGGCGTCCCGAATGCATATAACATCCTCGCGGCAGCATCGGTGGGTATTGCACTTGATATTCCAGAGGAGGTAATCCGGGAGGGGATAAGAAAGGTCACTCACATAAAGGGGAGACTCGAAAAGGTGGACGTAGGACAGGAATTCCTGGGTATCATAGACTATGCCCATACCCCTGATGCCCTTGAGAGACTTCTTTCCATGGCCAAGGCATTCCAGAAAAAAAGTGCATCACAGGGCCGAGTGATTACTCTCTTTGGATGCGGGGGTGAGCGGGACAGGGGGAAAAGGCCGCTCATGGGTGAAATTGCCACGAGGCTGAGCGATTATGCCATAATAACCTCTGACAACCCCCGCAGTGAAGACCCTATGGAAATTATAAA
>DASPUA010000128.1:0-4366 GCA_035623135.1 Thermodesulfovibrionales bacterium
CCGAGCTTCGCCCAGGAGGTGGCGAGAAAACTTCCTACAGCGGTGACCCTGTCCACTGACGATGCGCCTACGGCCCTTCTTCTGCAGGAAATCTTCAACACCAATTACTTCAGGGTGTATGCCCATAATGACATTTTGGGAGTTGAGCTGGGTGGTGCCTTAAAAAACGTAATCGCCATTGCCTCGGGAATCTCTGATGGTCTTGCGCTTGGCCATAATGCAAGGGCTGCTCTCCTCACTAGGGGACTGGCGGAAATGGTAAGGCTGGGGGTTGCCATGGGGGCAAGGGAACAGACGTTCTCTGGTCTGAGCGGTCTTGGTGACCTTCTCCTCACATGTACTGCGCTTCTCTCAAGAAACTATGCCCTTGGAACAAAGCTGGCCAAGGGAATGATGCTCAATGATATCCTTTCGCAATCAAAAAGTGTAGTTGAAGGGGTAGCGACCTGTGAGTCCGCATATGAACTCTCGAGGAAGTATGAAATTCAGATGCCCTTTGTCGAACAAATATATATGGTTCTTTACCGGGGGAAGGATCCAGGGCTTGCGGTGGCTGAATTAATGAACCGTGCGCTTAAGACAGAATTCCATGCATAAGTCGCAGATTCTTACACTTCTCCGATCGGTAGGGGATGGCTCTCTTTCTGCAGAAAATGCATTGGAAGAGTTGAAGCATCTCCCCTATGAGGACCTCTCATTTGCAAAGGTCGATCACCACAGGCATCTCAGGCAGGGTATCCCGGAAGTAGTTCTGGCGCGGGGCAAGACGGTTCCTGAAGTCAGGGCGATCGCAAAGTCAATGTATAAGAGGAGTAAGAAATTCCTCATCACAAAGGCGACGAGATCACTCTACCAGAAACTGGGAATCAAGAAGGCGACATTCCATCCTGCCTCGGGAATAATCGTGGTGGGCGCGGAAGTGCAGAATAAGGAAGGTCTTATTCTGGTCCTATCAGCAGGAACTTCAGACATCCCAACGGCAGAAGAGGCCGCGGTCACTGCATCATTTCTGGGGAGCAATGTAGCGACGGTCTTTGATGTGGGAGTTGCAGGGATTCACAGACTCTTTGATAAAAGGGAACTCTTCTCCCCGGCAAGGGTTATAGTGGTCGTGGCTGGAATGGAGGGTGCCCTTCCCTCTGTGGTAGGGGGGTTGACCGACAGACCAATTATCGCAGTTCCCACTTCAACAGGGTATGGAACCAGTCTTGGCGGATTGACTGCTCTCTTTGCCATGCTCAATTCCTGTGTTCCCGGAATCGCGGTGATGAATATCGATAATGGCTTTGGGGCAGGATGTCTTGCCCATAAAATAAACACAAATGAGAGGCGCGGGGAAAAGATATAAATAGAAAAACTCGTCTCATTGAAGACGGGGGAGGTAACATGGAAGCATACAGGTATCAGCAGATTGCCTATCTCATTGTCCCGGTGCTTCTCGGGATTGAGTTTTTTATCTCAGCAAAGGACGAAGAAAAACAAAGGGAAGACACACCTCTGGGTTCATACGTCCTGGACTTTCTCGGTTTTCTGTTTATGGCATTGATTCCCGCGATATTTATTTTTACCATTTGGACCGTGGAGACAAAGGCATTCCCTTTTCGAGGCCCTACCCTTGCGAGACTCGATCGTTATGCAGTCCTTTTTCTCTTCATGGGGTCATGGTGGCAGGTGCATATGATTGCTGCCCTGAGGGCGAGGAGAATGGCGCAAAGGGATGGAACGTTTTGGTATCTGTGGGGACCGTACCTTGTCCTAGGCATCTTCGTATCCATGCTGATATTGTGGGTCTCTCCCTTTCATATGAAGTGGGTGTCCATGCTATGGTTTCTTCTCGTGTTCGGCATGCTTCGCATCTCGAAGGCAAAGCCAAAGACCATTGAGCGCCTGCTCTGGATCTTCGCTGCTATCTTATTCATCATAGAGAATATCCTCTTTATGTTTCTCGAAACAGTGGTATAAGAAAGAGCTGTTCGGTGGATGACCAGATTACGGGAGCGGGAAAAGCCGTGACCACTCATCAAAAAGCTCCAGTTTGTCCTCTCCATATCCCCTTATCATTTCCCTCACTTTTTCCATTGGTTTCTCATGGAGGAGGTCATGCTCGCTTTTTGAGTAGAATTTGTCAGCGAAACAGATAATCGTCTCTTCCAGCGAAATGGGAACCATTTCCCTCAGGGGCAAGGGGAGACTATTCATTTGTATCTCTTCGTAGGTAATGCCCATGCCCACATGTCTCTCGCAGACGAGTGCGTGTCTTGGGAGTCCCTCCGTGTCCATCAGCTCCCTCCCGAGATATCCATGGCACACATATGCTTTGTACCCGAAACATCCCAACTTGGGAGCATTGGTTAAGAATATTCCAATGTCATGAAGCATGGAGGCCTCTTCTATGAATTCCAGGTTAGGATTGAGATGCGCCACTTTTTGTGCAAGGGACCGGGCTTTTTTTGTCACAAGTCTGCTGTGGTGAACCAGGAAATAGTAATGCCTTGGAATCAGGAGGATAATATTTTCTGATTATATCTGTCGGGTTCATGGGTGCTTTTTCCGCCTCCTCAGGAGCTTTTCGCCCTCCACCGCAAAGAACACCACTGACGACAGGGAGAGGGTAAGGAGAAGCTCTTTTAACGTCAAGGGTTCTGTCTTGAACACAGGATGGAGCTGGGGAACATACATCGTTGCTACCTGAAGAACAAAGGTGAGAAGGACTGCGCCCAAAAGGTATTTATTCGAGAACAGGCCCATTCTGAAGAGTGACTCTCTTTCGGATCTTATCGCAAGCACATGGCCGAGTTGTGTCAGGCAGAGCACGGTAAATACCATCGTCTGCCAATGCGCGTGGCCCGTCTTTATCGACCATGCCTGCACAAAAAGGGTGACACCTGCCATCAACAGTCCCACCCACATAGCGTGGAGGCCGAGACCATGTGCGAATATGCTCTCCTGCGGATGCCTCGGAGGTCGTTTCATCACGTCACTTTCAGCGGGTTCCGTCGAAAGGGCGAGGGCCGGGAGTCCGTCCGTAACAAGGTTGATCCATAGTAGATGGATGGGAAGGAGAGGTATCGGCAGGCCGACCAGTGGAGCAAGGAAAAGGGTCCATAGCTCACCCGAATTGGTCGTCAGTAGATATTTTATGAACTTTCTGATGTTGTCATATATCTTTCTGCCCTCTCTTACTGCCCTGACTATCGTCGCAAAATTATCGTCCAACAGTATCATGTGAGCAGCTTCCTTCGAGACGTCAGTGCCTGTAATGCCCATCGCAACGCCGATGTCCGCCCTCTTCAACGCCGGAGCGTCGTTGACCCCGTCGCCCGTCATTGCGACAAACTGGCCTTTGTCCTGAAGCGCCTTGACTATTTTCAGCTTTTGTTCAGGAGCAACCCTTGCATACACACCGATATGTTCAACCTTCTCCTCAAATTCCCCCGATGATAATTTTTCGAGTTCCCTTCCGGTAATGATCGCTTTTGAATCATCTCCGATAATTTCAAGTTGTTCTGCTATTGTCCTTGCAGTCAGAGGATGGTCACCGGTTATCATCACGGGTCTTATGCCTGCCATTCTGCACAAAGATACCGCCTCTTTTGCCTCCGTCCTCGGAGGGTCCATCAAGCCGACAAGGCCGAGGAGGGTAATCCCAGTTTCGACATTCTGTGGGGACATACTTGCAGGAAGGCTATCCCACCTTCTCACGCCTATTCCGAGGACCCTTAGTCCCTCGGCAGACATCCTTTCGTGAACAGCATTTATCTCTTCATCGTCAACTGCCTTGAGGCCATGGGATGACGCCACATCAACTGAATTGGCCAGTAATGCTTCCATTGCGCCTTTGGTGAAGGAGACGAACCCTCCTTCAGACAGCGCGTGGAAGGTTGTCATGCACTTTCTTTCTGAATCAAACGGGATTTCTGCAATCCGCGGAAAGCTGTCTTCAAGCGTATTTTTGTGGAAACCTTTATCATGTGCAATGGTATACAAGGCGACCTCTGTTGGATCACCGAGCACATTGCCGGATGCATCCATTCGTGCATCATTGCTCAATGCCATGGCAGTAAAGAGCAGGGAAATGGGAGTGAGCGGCTTTGAGGGACCAAGATAGTCGTAAGTCTCTTGGCGTGAATGATCAGGCCGCATGTGAGGTCCCTTTATTATTTTTCCGTTCAGGTAAATCTCGTTTACGGTCATTTTGTTTAACGTCAAGGTGCCGGTCTTATCTGAACAGATGTAGGTGACCGAGCCGAGGGTTTCTACGGCGGGCAGTCTTCGTATAAGAGCGTTCTGTTTCACCAGCTTCTTCGCCCCGAGGGCAAGGGAAATGGTTATCACCGCCGGAAGGGCCTCAGGTATGGCAGCAACT
>DASPUA010000129.1:0-3576 GCA_035623135.1 Thermodesulfovibrionales bacterium
TCTGCTCAACAAGAAGCATTCAATAATCTTAGAGTGCAATACTCAGAGAATCTTGCAAAGCAAGACGTGCGTTTTAAGGAAATTGAGGATCGTAATGAATCGCTTAACGATGCTTTTCAAAAAGAACTCACTGATAAATCGGCCTCGATTGATAAGCTCTATGCTGATAAATCGGCTTTACTTGAACAGCTTCATGGAGAGCAAACGTCGAATTTTAATAAAGTCATTGGTGAGAATGTAGAAAAGCTGCAGGGGATTGAACTTGCATATGATCAGAAGCTTGCACTCCAGAAACCCGTTAAATATTGGCGGACTAAGGAACTCTTCCATGGTAAGAGAGCAATCTGGTTTGGTGTTACTGCACTTTGCGTTGGGTTGCTGCTGCTTACTCTTATGGGAATTCTTATATATAATGTAATCGGTGATATACCGCAAAATGCCAATCCGAAGCACTGGCAGATCGGATTGTTGATTGCAGCCGCATTCTTTTCCATTTGGCTAACTCGCATCTTAGTGCGCTTATTCCTTAGCCATTTACATCTCTCGACAGATGCGGCGGAAAGACGCATGATGATACTGACGTATTTATCTATCGCACGAGAAGGTTCCCAATTTACTCAGAAGGACAAGGCTTTAATTCTTCAGCATATCTTCCGAACCGCTTCTGACGGCCTAGTAAAAGATGATGCTGCACCCCCGACCCTATTTGAAATGTTTTCAAGAAAATCGTGACCATAGCAATGGAGGTGAAGAGCTTTCTTGGCACGTTGAACGGGTGGACATAGACGGCGTTTGGTACAAGCGTAATTGTTCTCATAGATGAACACTCAATGCGGTCACGATTACCATTATTAATCCGCGTTTTTATGTAACAGTTGCAGAAATAGGTTTTCTTCCTGAACCCCTCATCTTTCAAGTCTAATATAATTGTGCAGGGTACAATCGAAAATTCTCGCAATGGATACTTAATCGTATCTCTAGAACCTGCAAGAAATGCCTAACAAAAAGCAAGAAATGCGTAGAAATCATAAGTTGGCTCATGATATCCTTAAAAGGGCGAATCGAGATTGTCATTTTGATTCTACCTAACGCGCTGACAAAGGAACTTCGTTGCGTCGCCTTTTATTGCCAAAATGTCGATAGCGTAACGTGGCTCACCATTTTATGAAGGGAAGAGAAGTGGATCACAGAGAGATTCTGAGTAGGATACAAGGGCGGCGGGACCTTGGGCTCCGAATAGAGGGAAGCATTGCGCCTGAACTGGAAAATACGATACCAGACGTAAACAATCTTTTAGGTGAAATTGGAATGGTCTTTGAACACCTTTTCGCGCAGGGCCTTGAGCAGACTCGAATATCGGACGCCGTAAAGAACGATGCTTCCGAGATGGTCAATGCAGCTAACCAGACAAAGACCCTCGCTTCGCAAGTCTCGGAGTCAATGAAGGAGATGATAAATGCCGTAAACGAGATTGTGACTAAGATTGGTGAATCCAGCCGGAAAGACGCAAGTGAGCAAGGTGCCGATTCTCTTGTGAAGACGGACTCGTCCCTGGAAAGTGTAAAGAAGCTGTCAGCGAGGATATCGTCCTGGGCTGAAACGAACCGGGCTTTGTCGCAGGCTGCCAAGGAGATGTCGTCAGTCATGGTCATCATTGAAGATCTCGCAGATGACACGAACCTTCTTGCCTTAAACGCCGCGATTCAGGCAGCGCAGGCGGGAGAAAAGGGAAGGGGGTTCGAAGTCGTTGCCAAAGAGATGAAGAGACTTGCAATAAAGACGGCACAGCATATCGATGAGATTGAGGACACGCTAAGACTGATGAAGAATAAGGCTGATGACTCTATAAGCAATATGCAGGATACGCTTTCAGTCGTGCAGGAAAGCATCCGGAAAGCCGAGGCCACGGACACTTGGATCAGGCAGATTGTCTCGAAAGCGTCGGGGATTGCCGGGGAAGTGTCTTTAAGGATGGATTCAGTGTCTACCCAATCAAACAGCGCTCGAGAGATTGCGATGCGCATGGAGACCTCAGGGGAGTCTGTGGCCGAGAGTGCCATGGATATATTCTCTCAGCTTTGCGCATTGAAGCTTAATGACGTTGACCGAGCTATGGAGGGTTTTCTCGTCGCCATAGCTCAGGAATTTCAGGAAAAGCTTGCTGCAGATATTGACTCAGGGCGGGTCACAACGGATGATCTTTTTGATGAAAAATACATTGATGGTAACGGTGGCAGGCAAAGAAACAAGGCGACAGAATATTTCAGCAGGGCGATTCTTCCACGACTTAAGGAATGGTCCTCGTCGAACCCTAGAATTATCTATGTTGTCGTAATGGACCGAAACGGATTTATGCCGACTCATGTCAACCCTGTGCGGGCAGGTGTGATCATGAAAGACACTGTATCACAACGCGGCGCTACAACCAAAAAAATAATCGGTCAGGCTTTCAGGAGACCAATTCAGGCCGGCGGTGAGTTGGTTGTTGATATTTCCTGCCCTATTGCGGTTATGAATCAACATTGGGGCTGTCTTAGGATTGGGTACCTTCCTTTGGTATCCTCTTTGTAGCTTACGGAAACAATGTGAGCGTGCCCTGAATCACGAAACAAGGCTTTCTTCCTGAATACCACACTGACAGGTCTTTTCATAGACGCAAGGTTACTTTTGAAATTCAATGTCACGAGGGAGTCAGTGCCGGCAATACTTCGAGTAGTCATACGCAGAAAACCGATTAAAATCTCTCTCCGTGTTCGTTACAGCCCTGAAGGGCTTTCAGTGGTTGAAAAGATTATAGAGAAGTTTGTCAGATGTGCGGTGCGGATTTATGAGCAAGAAAGGGGGAGCCTTTCGGCTCCCCCTTTCTTGACTTCAAGTGCGGCGAGCTAGGTGGACAAGGCTCATCTGCTATGTAGACGTCCTCCTCACCGCATTACAGTTGCAAGGAGAAGTTACTTTTCCCCTTAATGTGTGCAAATGATGTTTATTCCCCCTTGGGCGATGCACGTACTGTTGAAACAGCCAGGGACTATGACGTTGACCAAATAATTGTTCTGCGTAGGCGTGCCGTTGTTCGGCGTATTTACATCGACCATAGCGTAGGCTGATTCGCCCGAAGCGAACCGTCCCGAGACCGGGGTGACAACGCAGAAGGGGCGGTGGGGACTGTAAGGGTCGCTATTGATGGTGAAGGTGATGTCGCAGGCGTAACCCTCTGCATAACTCATGTCTATGTGCGTGTCTGTTATAGTAATGGGGATTGTCGTGTAGCTATTTGAATTGCCGCAACAGGTCGTGCTAGCGAGGGAGCAACCACCATTGCTGATACTCTCGTTGGCGCTCGTATTCCAGTAAATTGCGGTGCTAAAGATACCAGAGTCGACGTCGGGTAGATATGCTATGCAATTGGCTGGGGTACCACCCATGGATCCGGTACAGCTCCACGTCCACGCTGACTCAATGAGCGTCACTGGTGTCGGTGTGCTACAAGTGCAAAGATTGGTTGTCGGGGCTGTGCTGAAACTCTGTCCATTCGCAGATCCACATGCTGAGAGCGTAGGAACATAACAGGTTGCA
>DASPUA010000130.1:0-2414 GCA_035623135.1 Thermodesulfovibrionales bacterium
CGGTACAACCCCGAAATCGAGGCACAGGGGAAAAACCCTCTTGTGATCGACAGCAAGGAGCCGACCATGTCCTTTGAGGAATATGCATATAATGAGAACCGCTACAGGACATTGAAGACAACCAACCCTGAACTGGCAGCGGCACTCATGAAACAGGCTGAGGCTGATGTGAAGAGGAGATGGAAATACCTGAAGCACAGGGCTACCTGGTGTCCCGAAGAACAGGGGTAGCGCGCATCTGTTTTTTTGCACTGCATCAATGAAGAAAGAGGAGGGATATATGGACATATTCGAATTTGCGATGAAGATGGAAAAGGACGGAGAGGGCTATTACCGTGAACTGGCAAGAAAGTCTGCAACTTCCGGACTGAGTAACATTTTTACCATGCTTGCGAATGCGGAAGTGGCCCATTATGAGATATTCAAGAAAATGAAAGAGAATAAAAAGGCAACGGTCACCCACACAAAGATCCTCTCGCAGGTGAAGAATGTCTTCGAAACAATGAAGGAAGAAAAGAAGATGGAAGGTGCCATCACAGAGAGTGAACTGTACCACAAGGCCCTGGAGGCTGAAAAGCGTTCAAGGGAATTTTATCTCAGCAAGGAAGATGAGGTAAATGACACCGATCAGAAAAAGATCTTCCACACGATCGCTGACGAAGAGAAGAAACATTACCTTATATTGCAGGAAATAACGGACTTTGTTTCCCGGCCTGAGACCTGGCTCGAAAATCCTGAGTGGTACCACCTGGAAGAGTATTAGTGAGATAATTCATAAACTGATCATATAAAGAAGACCCTCGTGCATAGAGGGCGCTAATTCGAACAGGGACATGTCCATGATACCTTCACTCAAATTCGGGGAATTTGAACTCCACTGGCTCAGGGGTGGGAGATTCGCCCTGGACGGCGGTGCCATGTTCGGGGTCGTTCCCAAGGCTCTCTGGACAAAGAAATACCCCTCAGACGAAGAGAATACAATTCCCATGATCGCTTACCCCTTGCTCCTCAGGACTCCCGAGGCCCTTGTGCTGATAGAATCTGGTCTGGGAAACAAGCTGAGCGAGAAACAGAAGAAGATATTCCGGGTGACAGAAGAGTGGATGGTTGTGGAAGACCTGAAGGAGATGGGATATTCGAGGGAGGACATCGGGTATGTGATCCTCACCCATTTCGATTTCGATCATGCCGGGGGAGTGATCATGCATATCAGTAATGGTGGCAATGAGATCACCTTTCCTCTGGCGCGCCACATTGTCCAGAAGGATGAATGGGAAGATGTCCTTAATCCCAATATCCGTTCTATCAATACGTACTGGCCGGTGAATAACGAACTCCTGAGAGAAAGCAACCTGCTTCAACTGGCGGAAGGGGAGAAGGAGATCGTCAAAGGGGTAAAGGTCATGCATAAAGGCGGGCATACGAAGGGCTTTCAGATAGTGGTAATGGAATCAAAGGGTGATACAGCCACTCTCCTCTGCGACCTGATGCCTACCCATGCCCACTTCAATCCCCTCTGGCTCATGGCCTACGACAATTTCCCCCTTGATGCCATCAGACAGAAAGAGGAGTTGGAGAAGACCTTTATCGGCAAGAACGCATGGTTCACCTTCTACCATGACCCCTTTGTACTTGCCTGCAAGTTCGACGAGAAGGGGAACATCACCCAAAAACTGGCACTGTAGTATCGCCGAAAAGCGCAGAGAAGGCCTTCCCCCCGAGTATCGCTTCACGTTTTCCCCTGGAAATAATCCTGTCCCCATCCATAACCCTTCCCTAAGCAGATGATTGAATATGACCGGTAATCTGGAATTGGGCGTTGAGGATTTCACCCACAATTGCACAGATACCGAAAGTTGAAATAGACCGCTTGAGACGTGTATAAAACAGAAAAGGACAAAATCCCGGTTCTCTATGAACAACCATTCTCACTCGGGATCAATAGGAAATAGAGTTAGCCTCTCAATCTGAATCCTTAAAAGAGTGGCATGCTCTTACCCTTCCTAAAACGGTTTGTCTTATCTTTATCTGCCCTTCTAAAATCTATTGGAACTCTTCACAATGCCTTTTAAGAATAATAGTGGCCATGTCAAAAAAACAACTTTCGGACTTTTAAGCATACTCTCAGTGAGGAAACAGCTGTGAGTGCAGGAGCACCCGCTATTTCTTATATAGTCCAATTCGCTATGCACTTCATTTGAGTTTAGAAAATTCTTAATGTCGTAATTTATTTCCTTTGTGTTCACAAGTGCAGGTCTTGATTCACACGCGCTCAAATTGCCGCTACTGTCTATTACAATAATGGAACTTCCCGCCTGGCATTCCGCTCCCCATCTTTTACCCTGATATAGATTTTCGTGCTGCATTTTATACCTTCGAGTGACCATGGACATTTCCATCCTTGCGATTAGTGG
>DASPUA010000131.1:0-6051 GCA_035623135.1 Thermodesulfovibrionales bacterium
AAGAAAGTTCCCTGTACTTGGGAATTATGCCACGCAGGATTGAGAGTCCCATTTCCACCAGGAGGTTTTTCTCTTCCTCGCTGTACCCCCTTCCCTTTGTCACGAGAGAGGAGAGAAAGGAGTCCCTCTTCCTCAGCACTGGGTCTATCCATACCAGATTAAACAGGACCTGAAGGTCAAGGAAGTCACTGTCCGAAAAATACCTGATGGTACGGGAGAGTTCATTTTTTGAAAAGGTGAGTCCTCGTTTGAGAAGCAACTCGTAGTAACGGGGAAATGGTTTGATCATCGTATCCCAGTTGGCAAGAAAAAAGTTCGCGAGGATGAATGCACGCTCTTCATCACTCAGATCGGACGGCCTTTTGAGGGTTACCTCAAGATAAGCGTCCTTTGCGTTATTCTCCGTGTAATCGATAATTTGCTCGATAAGTGACGGCACGAGATTGAATGTCTGTCTGATATGGGGATACTCGTCAAGGAGCATGGCCATATCAAGGTAGTCTTTGGTTCCATGAAGTCTCACCCAGGGGAGGCGGTAGATCCCCGAGAGGGGGTCCTTGTAATAGGGTTGATGCATATGCCAGAGGAATGCAATGGAAAGGGGGCTACTGCTCATACTTAAAGACGTATTCGTCGGGCCTTGCCATCCCGAAATTCTCTCTCGCATGTTTTTCGAGATAGAAGGGATTTTCCCTCAACCGTTTCGTGTCTGACTGCAAGCGTACATTATTGGTTTCCACTTCACGCAGTTCCCTGACCAGCTGACTCTTCTTTTCCCTTAACTGGAGGTATCTGAGGAGACCCGTCCCGCCAAAGGTAAAGGTTATCACAAGATAGAGCAGGCTGAGAACCGCAATTGTCAGGAATATAAGACGCCTCTTCTTGAGTTCGGCGGTCACCTGTTTCCTGAGAAGTTGATGGGAATTCATCCTGCTAAATTATACAATGCATTTTTTCCTTTGTATAGTGCTGAATCCACAAGCTCCCGCTCGATCTCCATCAACCTGTTATATTTCGCGACCCTGTCACTCCTTGACAGCGAACCTGTCTTGATCAATCCCGTGTTGCAGCCCACGGAGAGGTCCGCGATAGTGGTGTCCTCTGTTTCCCCTGATCTGTGGGAGACTACTGCGGTATACCCTGCCTTCTTGGCCATTTCTATTGCGTCCAGGGTCTCGGTAAGTGTGCCTATCTGGTTCAGCTTGATGAGCACCGAATTCGCAATCTTTTTCTGAATTCCTTCCCGGATAATCTCTGTATTGGTAACAAAGATATCATCGCCCACAAGCTGTACCGCTTTCCCGAGTCTCTGGGTGAGGCGCCTCCATCCTTTCCAGTCCTTTTCCGAAAGGCCATCCTCAATGGAAAGAATGGGATAACGATTCATGAGTTTTTCGTAATAGTCGATCATCTCCTCTGCCGTGCGGTTCTTTCCTTCAAAGAGGTATCCCTTTGCGGAATAGAACTCAGAAGCCGCCACGTCTAGCGCGACAGAGATCTCCCTTCCTGGTATATAGCCCGTGTCTTCTATTGCCCGAACAATAAGCCTTATCGCCTCTTCATTACTCTTCACGTGGGGAGCGAACCCTCCCTCATCGCCTACCGCTGTACCCAATTTGTTCCTTTTCAGGATAGATTTCAGGCTGTGAAACACCTCAGCACCGGCACGAACCGCGGTAGAGAGATTCGGCAGCCCTGCAGGCATGATCATAAATTCCTGTATATCCAGATTATTGTCCGCATGGGCGCCACCATTCAGAATATTCATCATCGGGACAGGGAGTTCCTTGGCATTACACCCGCCGATATAACGATACAGGGGCATATCCAATTCCAGGGCAGTTGCCCTGCAGACAGCGAGAGACACTCCAAGGATTGCATTCGCACCGAGCCGTGCCTTATTCTCGGTTCCGTCCAGTTCCCTCATGACCGTATCAATATTCACCTGGTTCGCAGAGTCAAGGCCCATGAGCTTGGGCGCAATTTCCTGCATCACGTTATTCACTGCATTGAGTACACCCTTGCCATGGAATCGTGTACCCCCATCCCTCAGTTCGAGGGCCTCCCGTTCTCCGGTGGAAGCCCCGGAAGGAACAGCTGCCTTGCCCCGCACCCCGCTGTCCAGGAGGACCTCTACCTGGAGGGTGGGATTTCCCCTCGAATCCAGTATTTCCATTGCGTTCACTTCAATAACTTCTCCCACGTTGCCTCCTTATCATCACATAGAAAGTTTATGTCCTACCGTTCACACTCATGGAATATGTCCGTTGTGTATGCATAGTTCTTCTGTTTGTGAGAGTAACCTGCGTTATTGTAAATACTGGCTGATACTGTTTTCAACCCGTTTCATGTCCACAGCCACATCCGCTAACTCCGCCCTGTCAGAAAACCTGTCTCAGACAGGTCCCTATGAATACCCTGAACCGTCTCATTTTATCCTTCAAGTCAGCTCATTTCTTCGGCACATGGATAGCTTCACCCAGCACATCTTCAGCCGCCTCCCTGATTCCCTCTGAGAAGGTGGGGTGGGCATGGATCGTTTCGGCAACATCCTTGGCCGCCAGGCCTGCCTTCATTGCTACCGCAATCTCATGGATAAGGTCAGATGCATGGGGGCCAATAATGTGTGCACCTAATATTCTTCCTGTAGGGGCATCGGTGATAATCTTAAAGAAACCGGATATCTCTCCCGTCGCATGGGCCTTTCCAAGTGCACGGACCGGGAAGTGACCGGTCTTTATGCTCATCCCCTTCCCTCTCGCCTCGTGCTCCCTCAATCCTACTGATGCGATCTCGGGAGAGGTGAATACTGCGGCAGGCACGATGGAGTAATCAATAGTCATATCCGCACCGCATGCATTAGACGCAGCAACAATGCCTTCCTGGGACGCTTTATGGGCAAGGAGCATGCCCCCCACCACGTCACCGACAGCGTATATCCCCTTCACGTTCGTTTCCATTCTCTCGTCCACGAGGATCTCCCCTTTTTCCCCCTTCTTGATTCCGAGGCGTTCAAGGCCTATGTGTTCACTATTAAGGGACCTCCCTACCGAGACAAGCACCTTGTCTGTTACAAGCTCCTTGCCGTCTGAGAGAATCACATGCATCCCGTCATCCCCGATCTGAATCCTTGCCACTTTCACTCCGGTCACAAGGTTTATCTTTTTCTTCCTGAACTCCTTTTCCAGATACTCCGATATCTCAATATCCTCAGAAGAGACCGCCCTTGAAAGCATCTCCACTATGGTCACTTCTGCACCGAGCTCATTGAAAATGCATGCGTACTCACACCCGATAACTCCCGCACCCACAATAAGTATACGCCTCGGTATCTCCCTCACAGTGACCGCGTCGTCGCTTGAGAGGATTCTCTCCCCGTCGAAAGGGAGTCCGGGGATATCGGCAGGCCTGGAACCGGTCGCGATGATAATCCTATCCGCTCCCATGGTCTCTTTTGTCCCGTCATTTTTCTCCACCTCAATACTGCGGGGGCTCACGAGGGTGCCTTTCCCTTCCCATAGTGTAATCCCCCAGCTCTTAAAGAGGCCTCTGATTCCTTTCACCTGTATAGAGACAATCTTGCCCTTTCGCTCCATCATCTTTGCAAGGTTGGGGAACACAGAACCGCTGTTGTCAATCCCGTACTCGGCAAGATTCCTCGCGTTCCGAAGCGCCTCCGTGGATGCGACCAATGTTTTGGTAGGAATACATCCCCAGTTGAGGCAGGTACCACCCACCTCATCTTTTTCGATCACCGTGACTTCTGCGCCCAGGTGAGCGGCCTTGAGTGCCGCCACGTAACCGCCAGGACCGCTCCCGAGGACCACTACCTTCATTTCGACTCTTCTTCCAGGTATCTCTCGTATTCTGAGGCGTCCATGAGGTCGTCCACCTCGGATTCATCATTAATCTCGATGACAGCGATCCAGCCTTTGCCGTAGGGCTCCTCATTGATAACCTCAGGAGACTCGGTTAATTCCTCGTTCACTTCTATGACAGTCCCGCTTACGGGAGCTATTACGGATGAGGTAGCTTTCGTGGATTCTATTTCCGCGAGTTCACTGTTGGCCTCTATGGATGTATCCGCATCAGGCAGATCTATATACACAATATCTCCGAGTGCTTCCTGGGCATGATCTGTAATCCCCACCGTCGCCTTCCTTCCCGTCACTTTCACCCATGTGTGTTCCTTGTGATACCTGAGATTCTCTGGATTCATCCCCGTCCTCCTTTTCCTAATGTCTGAATTTCTATCATAGCGTTTTCCTCTTTGTCAATGAGTATCGCCCTCACTCCTTGCGGCCCACAGATGCCTGTGATTCTGCCCTGTCCTTGAGTTCCCGCAGCTTGGCAAGCGCCGCCTTGGGGGTCATTTTCGATAAATCCAGCTTAATGATGTCCAGTAGGAGTGGATCTACCCCTGCGAGAAAGAGATCCATCTGCCCGTGAACCGGGAAATCCCCGAGGAGCGATCTCGTTTTCCCTGCATGGGTAATCTCTTCTTCAAAATTCATGAGTACATCCTTTGCCCTGCCGATTACCTCATCCGGCAGCCCTGCAAGCCGGGCCACCTGAATTCCGTAGCTCCTGTCAGCCGGCCCAGGTGAAATCTTTCTCAGGAATATAATTTCGTCTCCCCACTCTTTTACCAAAATATTGTAATTTTTTACCCCGTCAAGGGTAAAACTGAGTTCGGTGAGCTCATTGTAATGGGTGGCAAAAAGCGTTCTTGCCCTAATCTGTCCCGCAATGTATTCTGCCACTGCCCATGCGATACTCATCCCGTCAAAGGTGCTTGTTCCCCTCCCTATTTCGTCCAGGATAATAAGACTGCGCCTGGAAGCGTTATGCAAGATGTTTGCGGTCTCGATCATCTCGACCATAAACGTACTCTGTCCCTTTGCCAGATAATCCGATGCCCCAATCCTCGTAAATATCCTGTCAACAATCCCTACCCTTGCCTCAGATGCAGGAACAAAGCTTCCTATCTGTGCCATGAGGACAATAAGCGCGACCTGCCTCATATACGTGGATTTTCCGGCCATGTTCGGACCAGTAATGATGAGCAGCCTGTCACCCTCGTGGTCGAGATGTGCGTCATTGGAGATGAACTGTTCCATCAGGAACCTTTCCAGTACCGGATGTCTTCCCTCGCGAATCTCTATCACAGAGCCGTCATCGATGAATGGTCTTGCATAATTGTATCTCCTCGCAACCACTGCAAGGGAGATAAGGAAATCGATCTTTGCAATGATATTCCCAGTGGATATCAAACGAGCGCTTTCCCTCCGAAGCTTTTCCAGAATTTCCTGAAACAGACTATATTCAAGATTTTTGAGGCGTTCCTCGGACCCGAGCACCTTTGACTCGTATTCCTTCAGCTCTGGGGTAATGAACCGTTCTCCGTTGACGAGTGTCTGTTTCCTCACATAATAATCAGGCACAAGATCAAGGTTTGTCTTGGTGACTTCGATGTAATAGCCAAATACCCGGTTATATCCTACCTTGAGAGAAGAGATGCCTGTTTTTTTTCTTTCCCTTGCCTCTAGCTCGGCAATGAAATCCTTCCCACTCACCGACACTTTTCTGAGTCTGTCCACCTCCTGATGATAGCCGTCTTTCAGAATGCCCCCCTCCCTTACGCTAAGAGGGGGATTCTCCAGAATCGCAGAATCAATCAGTGCCCCCACTACTTGGAGGTCAGGGAGCGCTTCCCCAAGGGTTCTGAGCGACTGAGTATGTAACCCGATGAGGGCCTTCTTTATCGAGGGCAGGCATGAGAGAGAGTGCTTGATGGCGATCAGGTCCCTGGGGTTGGCAGAGCGGTTGTCCACCCTTGATGCCAGCCTTTCGAGATCCTGTATCTTCCTGAGATTGCTCCGCTGCATCTCGACAAGCTCATAATCATTTAGCAGAACCTCCACTGCGCCAAGACGATGCTCTATCTCTCTAATATCCACAAGGGGTCTCAGGATAGCGTTCCTCAGAAACCTTCCCCCCATCGGGGTGAGGGTCTCGTCGAGGACAGAGAGGAGGGTCCCCTCTGTCCCT
>DASPUA010000132.1:0-4362 GCA_035623135.1 Thermodesulfovibrionales bacterium
GAGATGGAACAGGGCATCCACATCATCAGGATTCTTCTCTAACTTCTGTTTCACTTCGCCCAAAACAGACTCAGTGCTATAGGGATTATAGGCCTGGGCAGGTATCCTTTCAGATTGGGGCTCTTCCTTCTTGCATGCAACAGGCGAAAGAAGGAGTGCGACCAGGAGCATCAAGGCCATTGTGTTTATTTCTGCGCGAACACGCTTTTTCATTGTTCACTCTCCATGGAAAGTTTACTCTTTTCCAAGCCTCTTAAAAGAGACGAAAAAACCTGTCAGTGAAAGAAGGACTATCAGGACACCAACGAGTCTTAAAACAGGAACAGTCCCGTAATTACAGGGGTGTTCGCTGCTATGGCAGTATCCGATCGCCTCGGGCACAAGAATAACAGATATGCCTGCTGCTAGGGTAGTGAGACATGACCATCTCAAAGTCCCATGGTTCTTGGATAGGATTATTCCCACAGCAGCGCTCATGACGATGGCTCCTATAAACATTTCTGCGGTGCCGGTATAAGTGCATGCCATTCTGCTAAACCCTTGATACTCGCACGTTGGAAAGATATGGCGCGGTGTCAGGAGTACGAAAAACCCCATAAAAAAGAGGATCGTACCGAATTTCCAGTGTCTCATTTCACCAATCCGAATGCGCCGCTGAAACCAACGGGGCTTCCCCACTTCTTTGCTTCTGACTCAGAGCTGAAAGCGGCGATGTTCCACGACATCGGGGTTGAAAATCTCTTGTTAAGGACATATAATGCCTTCTCGCCGTCAATCCAGCCGCCGCTGATATAATCCTTAACATAAATGGTTTTCAGCGTTTCCCTGTCCGACCTGAAGTGACGGAGCATGTCCCCTATATCGCAAAAAAACATCTTCTTACCGTTGGTGGTAACCAGCTCGACCGAGAATTTCGAATCGGGGTTCACCGTCATCCCGCATTCGGAGCACATGGTACCCTGGGGAACGGGAAATGGCTGTGCGGCAGGGGACCCGGGGAAAACCAAAAAAGCCAGGAGGAAGAATGATACGATCAATCGGCACATCTCCCTCACTCTCCTTTCCTTATGGCTTCATAGGGTTCCATTCTGCTGGCCAAAACCGCAGGCACCAGAGACGAGAGAAGGCCGGTGAGGGAGGAGAATATGATGGCGCCTGCCACTAATTCTATAAGCATGGTGACAGAAGGCAGAAGATAAGGCAGTTTCAGGCTGTGGAGGATGAGGTCTTTGAATGTCGCGAGGATCGCAGAACCGGCAACCAGTCCTATAACACCTCCTACGGTGGAGATAATCATGGCCTCACTAATAATAAGCCTGAATACATGTTTCTTCTTAGCCCCCATGGACCTCAGCAGACCCAGCTCCCTCTGGCGTTCGTTCACGATCATATAGAACGCAAAGCCAATCATTAAAAGAGCGAGCACCCATAGCACCGCACTGATGAGCAGTATTCCCTTGAGAAGACCAGCCAGCTGTTTTCTCACTGTGCTGATGACCTCGTCCGAGGCAATGGCCTTCACTCCGTCAACATCATGTTCAATCCTTATAGAGATCCTGTCGGGGGTGAATCCTTCTTGTACCTGAACGAGGACTGCGGAGATCTTATCCTTTTCTATGAAGATGGGCTGCATGGATTTTGTGCGTGAGTCTTCAGCCATGTGATACGCTGCATCCATGGTCATAAAAACTGATTGATCAAAAAACTTCATTCCTGTGGGTTCCATAGTACCCACAACTTTGAAGAGAGTACCGAAGAAGGGAATGGTGTCTCCGGCGATCACCGGGAGTCCCCTTCCTGTGATTATTTCATTGCCCACCAGGGGCTTTTTAAGGTTTTTTTCGAGCCAGGGGGTGACGGTAAAATCTGTTTTGGGATCAAAGGCAACGAGGAAGGCATTCACATTAAAGCAGCATGTGAAAGAAGTGGGCTTGATAAAAAGCTGTGGAGATGCCCTCTTTACTCCTTCAACATCTCTCACCCGGTCGAGAACAGAACGATCCATTAAGAAGCTTGTGGGTTCTCCTGCAAGCAATGCTGCGCGGGCTTCAGACAAGTATTTGTCAGGGACAACCAGGACATCCGCGCCAAGCCTGTAGGTCCCAATTTTAAGGGCATTTTGCATGCTGGAGATAAAGAGGGTCGCGGAGAACAGGGTACCGGTCACGACGGTTACAGCCAGGACGAGCAACACGGTTCGCACGACCTTCCGCCTCAGGTTTTTTACTGCAAAGGAAATTATATTCAATCGTGTAGCCATGCTAGACCATCCTTATAGAACGAGTATACCATTAAGAAAGAAGGGGGGCAAATTGTATAGCCCCCCTTCTGATAGCCAGAGCTGCTATTACAAAACGAACGGTGAGCAGGTCACATCTTCTTGCTTGGGCTCCAGTCAACCTCGATGCCGCAGAGAAGCGGTGAGCCCTTATCCATTTTGACTGTCACGCCGGCTGCCTTGTGGCATTCAGCACATGCGGATACGCTTTCCACGATGTTGGCGGTTTTCAGATCCATGATAAACACCTTGCTGTCATCAGCATATGTCCTTGATGAGAGGAATACGTACTTGCCGTCCTTGGTAAAGGCGAAATCGTGAGGTCTTACGTTATCAGGGAGAATAATACGTTTTACTATCTCATCTTTGTCTGTGTTGATCACGATAATCTGGCTCTTGTGCGTGCCTGGTTTCAGGCCTGGGTCAAACTCATTGGGTGCACTCACGAAGAGATATTTGCCGTCAGGGGTCATCCGTGCCTGGTGAATAAATGTCATCTCATCGCTCTTGATCTCCTTTACAGTCTTCTTGGTCTTCCAGTCAATGACATATACTACCCCAGTGGGCATGTCGGTGACGTACGCCTTCTTGGCATTCTTGGTCCACTGAATTCCGCACACCGCCTTGCCCACAGGCATCTTGTCCACTGTTTTCAGTGTCTTGGAATCCCATACGTACACATTCCCATCGGCCATGTCCTCGAGATAAATATGGCCGTCAGGGCCTACGATGGCGCCGCAGAACTTCTCGCCAACCTTATATGGTCCGGTCTTTTTTCCCGTCTCGAGGTCAACCTTGTAGACATTTCCGTTCAGGGTGCCGGCAACAAGCACCTTTTTACCCTTCTCCGATACTATGGCCTGGCCGTGGGTCCCGCCGCCCGCCTTGACCTCTTCAAAGCTCATACCTGCGATCTTGCCCTCCATCTCGCCGCCTGCCTCTGTGAGGACTATCCTGCCCTTTTCCATGTCAGTCGGAGGCTTCATGGTCCTCATATCAATGACCGCGACATGACCGCCATGCCCTGCAATATACGCGACGGCATCGAACGTAATGGGTTTTTCTGCAGTTACTACCTTTGCCTCTATGGACGGGCTCGGGCCTGTCAAACAGGTATCCTCAATCACCGCATAGGCGGCAGCCGCCAACACCAACGCCATTAAGAAAATAACAACAAAACTTCTCTTCATACATCTTCCCCCTTCTTGTCTGTTTTTGTTACATGCTCTAACTTCAGTGCGACAACCCTACACTACCAATCTCCTGTTTCGAGATCACCCCCTCTTTGTGTGTCAGCAATTTCGCATGTCCATAATTGGAGATGAAAAGACCGGCACACATCTAAAGATGCAAAAGTCATATTCATTTATACTGTAATAAGTTTCACTACTTGTCAACTTCAAATTTCAAGTTTAGAACAAGGAATAATAGCGGTTATCAATGAGATAGGGTTCTTTTTTTTTGTGAGCTCACTTCTCGCTGATGGAGGCAACCTGTTCAACGGGTATTACAATCCAACCTGATTCCCCCTCGAGATACACCTCAGTTTCGCTTATCTCCACGAGGGTGCCTGTATAGGCTATACCGTTTGCGATCACTTCGACCAATTTTCCGCGCAGATCAATCATGTGTTTCCCCCTGAAGCTTGTCGATTATATACTACCTTGGCACCTATCAGGAATATGCATGAAGAATAATAGACCCATAACAAGAATATCACAAAAGCTGACAGGGGGCCATATATTGTACCGAGCCTAAACACATGGCGGACATAGAAGGTGAAAAGATGTTTTGCCACTTCAAGAAATATAGCGGTGAAGAGGGCTCCTGAGCATGCATGGGCAAGCCTCACACTCTTTCTCGGAAGAAGGATATAGACAGTAGTGACGGTCAGGAACATGAGGATGAAGGGTATAACAAAGCCTACGAAGATGCCGGTGATCCTGCTCATCTTCAGGGCCGGGAAGAACTCCTTCAGAGGGGGAAGCATCGATATGCTTGAACTGGCACTGAAGGAGACGAGGAAAAAGGCGCTGATGAGCGTTACCACGAGGAGGGAGAGTATCAGTGAGATGAAGAAAGAG
>DASPUA010000133.1:0-5698 GCA_035623135.1 Thermodesulfovibrionales bacterium
AGGGCGTTGAATATGATCCCCGGAAGCTGAAATTGCATATACCGTTCGGGGTTCTTCTGCAAATCATGCCACCGGTGGTCCCAGAATGCCGGTGTCGCAGCCTGTTCATAATAGGCGAGCTGATTACCCTGAATAATCTTCATGTGTGCAGTTATCGTACAAATCGAAGCTCACTACTCAGCAGTTCGTGCCTATGTCGGGCAAGTGTCTCTTCAATAGCGGAACCTATTCTTTGACCGACGGTATCCCATAGAAACCTGGGATGGACAGATGCACATGCGTTCTCGGTCAGATAGGCTAAAACTTCATTGTTTCTATAAAGTCCCTCGATGGCGTCCGCGGTAGGTGAGGCATCCAGATGAGGAACAATAACCCCGTTCTTGCCTGTTTCCACAATAAAAGGGATGCCTCCCACATCTGAACCGAGCACCGGCACTCCCGTCAGCAAGGCTTCCAGTACGACAGTCGGCAGCGGGTCGCTAACCGAAGGCACACACACAAGGTCTGCCTTTTGGTAGTGAGTGCCCAATAATCGACGCTCGATTTTGTCCAGGAAAGTGATTCTATCGGCCAGATGTGCTTCCACTACCATTGCGTCCAGCGCTTTTTTGAGAGGTCCTGTGCCGATAACATCGAGAGAAAAAGGGACGTTTCTCTCCTTCAGTATCTTGCACGCCCGGATAAGAATGTCCACGCCTTTCTCCACGGACAGCCTTCCGACAAATAGAAGTCTGATTGGATCATTCTTCTTCCTCTCCCTCTTTCCTCTCACTTGTAAGGTGTTCTCGTCGAGCCCTATATCGGCTGGGTCAATACCGTTAGGCACCACCTTTACAACACCAGGAGAAGATCCCCCTTTTATTGCGCACGCGGCCATATGAGGAGAGAGGGCAAGGATGAGATCAGCATTGCGGTACGCGGTGGGCGTCAACCATTTATAGAAGACCGTCAACCGCCAATCATATGTCCCTTTTGGCCTGTCGAATATATCTCCGTGCGTTACTAACGCATAGGGGATTCCATATTTTTCTTTTAAAGGTTTGGCTGACAAAGTCGCCACAGCATGCCCATGACAAATGGTCATATCTATGGCATTGTCTTTGTGCATCATTTCAATGTCGTGACGGACTGATGTGGCGAAAGAATATTCGTTCGGAACATGACAAAAGCGACGGAGATAGTCGAAACGTCTCGGGGTGACCTTAAGGAATTCAACTCCCGTCTGTCCGGTATCCGGGAATGAGTCCGATACCAGGGTAACCCGAAAATATTTCGATAATTCAACCGCATGGTGCAGGGCAACACCCGAGACACTTCCCATCCCGCTGCATGCCGGACAGATAATGACGATATGCGATCTATCAGACATCCTTCAGTTCTTTGCCAAGATAAGAACAATGATCTTTCAACTTTGTCTTAGGCCTCTTTGTATCCCCATATTAATAACGCACTGTCTGAAACGGTCACCGCGTCCTTTGAGGAGTTGAAAAAGTCCCCTTACGCCGTACATCATCTCTTCAAACAGTGTCCCTCCAGAATTTTGCCTGCCCCTAATAGTGACTTCGGCGATGCCTTTCTGAACTCCAAACCGGTACATATATGCGAGATTCAGCCGGACAGGGTCTACCCTATGATGGCACGCCGCTTTCCCTACATAAACCCCCACATATCCCGCTGATCTTGCCCTGGAAAGATACTCCGCCTCTTCACCGCGTCCGGGCGTATTTCGCAAAACACCAAGGTCTGTTCGGAAAGGCTCCAGTTGCTCGAACAACCGCCTTCGTATGGCAAAACTTGCACCATAGGGAAGCAATTCAGTGTGAGCATACAAGCGGGTATTCTGCCCAAGGTCATACCATACAAATAGTCCGGACAATAAGGGCATGGGTTCATCCCTGAGCCAGGAAGGGCGTCCATTTGGCCAGTGAGGGAGTATTCTCCCTCCGAAGAAGTCTGCGCCTGGGAATTTCTGTGCAGCATCTGCAAACTCTTTAAGCCATAAAGTATCAACAATCACATCATCATCGGTAAAAAGCAGGATATCCGATCGACATTCTGAGATCGCCCGATTTCTCGAGTTGCTTAACCCCTGCTTTGGTTCAAACACATAGCGGAGTGGTAGCCTGTCACTGAATCCCTCAGAGACGGATCGTGTGTTATCAGATGAGTTGTTATCGACCAACAGCACTTCCCAGTAAAGTCCAGAGTCTATATTGAGAGCAGACAGGCTTTCCAGGGTTGCCGAAAGGCTCTCGGCGCGGTTGTATGTGCAAATACAAACAGTAATGTAAGTATCGTCTTGTGGCATTGATTAACGGCGTAGTCTCACATTCATTAGAGGTTCCATTCGTTCCAGAATATGCCTGTGCCCGTAAAATGACCGAAGGAAACAAGATCAATCTTTGGCTGTCGTATTTTTTCCCAGAACTCAAGCATGCTTGGTAATCTAATATCATCAACAACTACTATACATCCCTTCTTAAGACCATATTGTTGCAGAAGTTCCCAAAAACGGTACTCAAAGTGCCAGTCTTTAGGGCCATCCAGGAACAATAAATCGCATCCCTGAAAAAGCAATTTATGTTCAAGAAAACACAGATGATCTGATAGATCTCCTACCACTTGGTAGCGCTTTGCATTCGGAAAATCATCCCCACGCAAAAGAGTATCACTAAAACCCTCATGCGGTATCACATCAAAAGTGATAAGTGTGGCATCCTCTCGCATCTTGGATGCCAATGCGAGGTAGCTCAAGCCGGTATATGTTCCTATCTCAACGACTATTTCTGGTTGAAGCAATGAAACTATGGCAGCAAGTAGACGATAGTGTTCGCCAGGCCAATGATCAACCGCACCTTTATATTCGTGATCGTCCGGGATACGCGAGTCGATATCTTTCAGTGTGAGCTTGTTCGCAATATCCAATATTTGTAGTATTTTTTCGATAAATCGGCTATCAATGCCGTATTGAACCTGATGAGCATGTAAGGCCGACAACATCATCTCTGTGCCAGCAAGTTTGGGAAGCTCTGTAGCACGCGGATCGCTGTGGGAGATCAGACGATATCCGGAGCGAAAAGATATACTTTGAAGGACACGGAGAAATAGTTTATGAATAGTATGTGTCATCTCAATTAAGGATCATAATCAGGACATCTCTTCGATATTATTAGGGGTAAAGTTCTTTGAATTTATCCGAAAGTGCATTGAGCTTCTGCATAGGTTGAATGTATTCTTCGACACATCTGACTGCATTTCCTGCGTAGGCAGCATAATTATTCCGTATACGGTTAATCGCACCGAGGAGGTCTGATTCCTTTTTGATAAGGACCCCGCATTGAAACTGCTCAATGAACTCAAAGCTCGCTTGCGAACTGGCGACAACCGGCTTGCCCAGGAAAAGGAAGGTGCATAATTTCTGGGAAGAAAGCCCTACTGTTTGATCGTCCAGCAAAGGTGAATTGTAAAATACCAGACCTATGTCCCCTGCGGATGCTATCTCTGCGGCCTCTCGCCATCCCACTCGTTCAGGTAAATAGCATACTCTGTAATTGAGTGCTAGTTTCTTAAGCAGCTCGTGAGTGACCATTTCAGGGACGCCCCCTGTCTGTATCATTAAACAGATATCGATATCTTCCTTATCAAGAAGACGGATCGCTTCAGGCGCCCCGGAAAAGTGATGAAAGCCTCCTATCAAGGAAACAACGAATTCCTGCTCTCCTATGCCCAGTGTTTGCCGAACTGATTGAGCGGTGACGCTTTCAATTGGCGACGGAAAGGAGCATGGATAGGGAACAAACAAGTGCCTCTCATCCAACCGTGCATAATCGCGCTGCAATTTAGTGCGACACAAATCCGGGATTACGGTAAATTTAGATCGTCTCATGCCGAGCCTGCTCAAAAATTTCCAGTAGCGCACTGCGGGTCCCTGACGCTCCGCATAAATCTCATCGCACACTGTGACAACTGGCCTCATCGAGCTCCAGGCAAGAATCCCTGCAAATGCCATAGGTAGATCACAAGTTCCTAAAAATAGATGATATCTCCTCCACCTGCGTGGATTCATATGCTGCCAGAGCCACGAAACCCGATAATCGACCTGCACAAGATTCACATCAAAAGGATAGATTGTTTGTTGAGTAACATCACCGGGTACAAAGAGGTCGACCACAAAATCCGCCTTAAGTAACGCGTGAATTACGCCATCATCAAGGGGTCTGCCAAGGTAATCGGTCCTGGCGAGGAAATAGGCAGCTCTTCGTTTTGCATCACGAAACGACTTTTTCATATTCGCTGTGGTATCTATAACGCGACCGGCTTCCGCTCCGAAAGTGCAGTCGAGGGCAGTATCAGCCTGTTGGCCGTATAATCCCGAATAAATGCATCTGTATATAATTTTATGTAAGCAAGGGGAATTCCGCATCTGTGTTCTTCTGTGGAGTCAAGTGGTATACTTCGATATGCCCTGTCAAACCAATTATGGTAATGAGTGATGACTCCTTCAATACTGCAAAAATTCCCAAGTCCGTAACGCAGGTAAGCCAGCTCCTCAGTCCATGTTTTTGGAAGAAAAGCGGGCTGATACATGGGGCTATCAATGCGATCTGATACATGAACATTCATAGCAAACCAGGTCAGTCCTGTCTTCTTAAGGCGAACAGGAATATTATGAGTTATATGTTCACCGTAAAAATCTAAAACGCGTTGTGGAACGGGCACACGAAATCTCTGTTTCCAGCGAACAACCCGTGTCTTTTTTAGCTTGTCGGTGTCGAAAAAAAGAAAGGAACTCTCGGGCATGCCGGCACCGAAAGGGCGTGTATAGGGACCGCAGCCGATATCCTCAGGAGAAACAAGAACGATGTTCTTGTTGAGTTTACTTTTGCACAGATCAAACCATCTGTCGGAAAGCAATATGACATCGGCATGCATCAACAGTGTATACGTAGCGCGAGACACAGAATACAGCTTGTTGAGTGCATCAGCCTGGCTTGATTGTTGTGTAATGACCTCTACTCCCAGTTCCTGTGCAATCCCGATTGAATTGTCTGTTGAAGCATTATCCAAGACTACAATACGACTGCGCATGTCGGAGACCCGCTGAATCACAGACCTCAGACAATGGCCTAGCAAAAGTTCGCTATTCCAGCTTGTGATGCCTACAAAGATGTCCGGCTTATTAGACATACATTAGAGTCGATGGAGCAGGTTATTTGTCTGTTCATTGATAAAAGAGATTGGTCCTTGCGTTATCTTTAATGAGGTATCCTTTCACTCTCAGTGCAGAATACTAATAGGTGCAACTATCAAGGGATCTGGCCTTTTCCCAAAAGCTTATATCATTTTCCTGTCGTATCCCATAAGAATGAGGCCATTCACCACCGGCGTTTATATGTGTGAAACGTCTGCCTGTCAGTATGCGTATATCTTCGGCGAGACGATTTCCAAACAAACGGTCTAATCTTCCCGTCGGCGGCAGTATTCTTCGTTGCGATACTGGTTCTCTGGCAGGAACGTCAATGATCTTACGAAAACTTTCGTCCCACGCCTCGACAGACCCTTCACGACTGTAGCAGTTCTCCACAAGTCTACGCCCACCATCAGCAATCGTTTTCCTCATATCGGGATCCACAAGAGATTCGATGCATTCTGCAGCCTGATGTGTATTACCGATTTGAAAAATGAGGCAGTTCTCCCC
>DASPUA010000134.1:0-4091 GCA_035623135.1 Thermodesulfovibrionales bacterium
AAGCTGCTCAGCCAGTGCCAGTGCCTCTTCCCTGTTTTTTCCTGAAAACTCGGGACAGATGTAGACCATTTCATAAGGGCCAGAGCTCACAATGAGCGAGAGACCATACTGCCGTCCTCCGTTCTCATCGGTTTTCTGGGAAGAAGTCCCCCATGCGATTTCGTCAGGATTGGGCCTTTGGGCGATTATCCTGTCCTTCTCAACACTGTCAGAATGGACATAAATAATCTTTTCGATTCTTAGACCGCTCTTGGCAATAACCGGCTCGGTTTCCTCGATAGTCTGCCCTGTAAGCTCAGGGATGGACCAGACCTTTGGCCCCTTGCTTAAGAAGACCTTTATCCCTCGCTGTTCCTTTACCTTGTTCCCCGCAGGCACATCCTGTCTCACGATCCTTCCTGGAACAATAAGGGGGTCGTAATCCTCACCCTCAACTTTCAGATAGAGTCCATTCTTTGTCAAAAGGGCATTGGCCTCTATGAGGGTTTTTCCCCTGAGGTCAGGCATATCTACGGTCCTGCTGAAACTCAAGACTTTAAATGCAAGGTAACCCGATACAAGTCCCAGGAGGATAAATCCTATGACGTACAGGGGAATCGTTACCGCTTTTCTTAAACCCTCTTGCAAAGCTTCACCCCGAAGAATCCGTCCATATCATGTATGTGGGGATATGTTCTGAAAAGCCCTTCCTTCATAAAGCCTTTAAGGAAGGGAAGCGCTGTGTCTATAATATAAAAATCCTCTGAATCCTTCAAGAACTCTTTTACCACCTCTTCACCCTCCTCCGGCTCCGTTGAACAGACTGAATAGACAATACTGCCCCCCGGCTTCAGCATTTGCGCTGCATCCCTGAGCATGGCAAGCTGCTTTTTCATAAATTCCTTGAGATCCTCAAGTGTACGGCGGTACTTGATGTCAGGATTCCTCCGTATTACCCCCAGCGCCGAGCACGGGGCATCCAGTAAAATTTTATCAAAGGAACCTTCCCTGCTCTTATTGAGTTCTCGAAAATCCTGGTTACGAAGAGCAATTGAAGTCGTGTTGAGATTGGACACGTTCTCCTGGAGTTGTGGCATTCTTTCCGCATCAATTTCCATGGCGAGTACCTCTCCCCTGTCCTTCATCATCTGGGCAATGTGTGTGGTCTTTCCTCCCGGCGAAGCACATGCATCGAGTATCCTTTCCCCCGGTTTCGGCTCAAGGAGGTAGGTGATGAGCTGTGCTGCCTCATCCTGAACCAGGAAAGAAGCCTTCATGCCTGATAGTTCCTTAACCATGGAGGAGCCTTTCAGCCTTATGCCGTCAGGCGAGAATGGCGATGGTTTTCCCTTAATACCCATGGAGGAAAGCCATTCCAGGAGCTGCTCCCTTGTGGAGCAGAGGGTATTTACCCTGAGGGTGAGGGGAGGTATCCTATTGTTGGCCTCTGCAAGTTCCCGGGCCCCTTTTTCCCCGAAGCGCTTCACCCACCTTTTTATGAGCCATGAGGGATGAGAGGTGAGGAGGGCTATGTAAGGCACGGCGCCCTTTCTTTCCAGAGGCGTAAGGTTTAACCTTTCGCTCATCGGCTTGCGGAGCATGCTCCTCAATACACCATTCACTACTTCTGGTCTCCCGCTATGCTTCTCCAGTTGAACCGCCTCATTCACCGCAGCCCAATCCTGCACCCTCATAAAGAGTATCTGGTAAGCTGCAAGGCGCAAATTGTTCCGGGTGTCCTGGTGTAATCCTGAAGGTTTTCTGACGAATGTGTGTAATGCCCAGTCAAGGGTGTCGCGGTATCTCAGGACACCATAGACCAGTTCCATAAGAAAGGACCTTTCCCTATTGTCCAAAGAGCCCGAGAGTTCCTCGATTGCCCCTTTGGGTTTCCTGCCCTGTTCCCATATCTTGCGGAGAGCTACCAGGGCAAGTGCTCTGGTGGTAGGTGTGGAGTTTACTGGTGGCATTTCTTTTCTTTGTGACTACTTCTTGCAGAAGAACTCTATGGCATCTCTGACCTTGTCCAGATTTACCCTTGTGTTTACACAGGGACCAAAGGGCCGCTCGTTGGGAATTCCCAAAACAGGAAGGGGATAGGAATCAGCGATGCCGCTGCTCAGGTCCCTTTCACAGGCAACCGCAACAATGGCCTCAGGAAGGACATCCTTGACTATTTTCCTCGCGAGATTCCCTCCTGTGGCAATAAAGAGCGACAGGTTATTGTCGTCAGCGATCTGAATGAGGTCCTTGATTTCACATTTTCCGCACCGTTTGCAGTTATAGATGTTATAGGTGAGGCGTATATCACACTCGTTTATCTGGAGACAGTGGGGAAGGAGGAGGAGTATCCGCTTTGCCTTTGGCCTTTCCATGCCTAGGAGCTTGTTATTGAAAGAGATGATTAGACCTTGGAGTCGTTCTTTCTTTTCAGCAGAAAAAGAGCCCAGAAGCATGAACAGCGGAAAGAGAACCTTGAGGGTGAGCCCTCTCATCCAGCGTATCATTTTAATACCATCCCTCCCATAATTTTTCTTCCCAGGATAAACGCTGATGCAGGCATGGGTCTCTTACCGGATGGCTGGAGTTCCAAAAGGGAAATAAGGCCTTGGCCTGTGCCTACACATAACTGGCCCTTACTCGTCCTGATTACCGTTCCCGGCAGGCCTGAGCCTTCCAGGGCCTCCGCCTTCAGGATAGTAACCCTCTCACCCTCCAGCATGCAGTATGCGGAGGGCCAGGGTTGCATGGCCCTCACAAAATTTCTGATTTCAAACGCACTCTTTGACCAGTCGATTAAGCCATCCTCTTTCTTCAGGGGTGGCGCGTAGCTTGCTTCACCGGGCTGGGCCCTCGGCATTACAGAGCCCTTACGGATTCCTTCGAACGTCTCGATCAACAAGGAAGCACCCAAGCTGGCCAACCTTATGCTCAGACTTCCTGCAGTATCCTCCCGGGAGATGTCCACTTCCTCCTGTAAAAGAATAGGGCCTGTATCCAATCCTTCATCCATGCGCATAGTGGTAACCCCGGTCTTTTCCTCACCACGTAGTATTGCCCACGCAATAGGCGCGGCACCTCTGTATTTCGGCAGAAGGGATGCGTGCACATTTATACAGCCATTCACAGGTATTTTGAGGATTGCCTCAGGAAGTATCTTACCATAGGCGATTACCACAATAAATTCAGGATTCATGGAACGCAGTTCATCAATAAATTTGTCATTTCTTAAGGTAGTGGGCTGGACAACCTTTATCCCTGCCTCCAGTGCAGCGGTCTTTACAGGCGGAGGGGAGAGTTTGTGTCCCCTTCCTTTGAGCTTATCGGTCTGGGTCACCACAAGGGTGATCTTTTCTCCTGAGTTGATTAAAGACCGGAAAGAGGGAAGAGCAAATTCTGGTGTGCCAAAAAATACGATAGACAAATCAGTCAAACCTCAGGCAAACATACAGCAGACGTTTTCTGAATTTTTATAATCGACAGAATATCGAAATGGCATATCTTTTTGAAGTAAATGGAAATGTTCTTTCAGATTTCCTCAACGGGTTGCTTTCACAAGGTGTCGCATAAACATTCCTCACCCGTCTGCCGTATGTGACCTAAAATATACAACGGTGAGGTTCCTGCATCTTCTCGACTAAACCTTTGACAGGGCCTTGCTGAATTTTTTCTTGAAAAACTCTCTCTTTATGCTGCTTATTCGGTCAATGAGCAATGTGCCGTTGAGGTGGTCAATCTCGTGCTGCAAAGCCCTGGAGAGAAGACCTTCGCCCTCAATCTTCACCTGTTTGCCTGTCCTGTCCAGGCCGCACACCTCTATCCGCTCTGAGCGTTTTATTTGGGTGATATACCCAGGAAGGCTCAGACACCCTTCTTCGCTTTCCATCTGGCCTTCTGAGTGTGTGATCTGGGGGTTTATCAGGACAATCAAAGGCCTTCTTTCTTCTTCCCTGAGACTGACGTCAATCACCATCAGCTGTTTGGAAATACCCACCTGGGGGGCAGCGAGCCCTATGCCAGGCGCAGCGTACATGGTCTCCACTATGTCATCGATAAGGCGCTGCAACTTGCCGTCAATATCCACCACAGGGGAAGCCTTTTGCTTCAGCACC
>DASPUA010000135.1:0-3428 GCA_035623135.1 Thermodesulfovibrionales bacterium
TGGCAGAACAGGGCTGAAGATCGCCGTCGTAAGCTTTGGAGCGATGCTTACACCCGAAGCAGAGGTGATACGGACCGCTTTTGAACACGGCGTGAATTACGTGGATACCGCGCGGAAATATATGGACGGTAAGAACGAGGGAATTGTTGCCAAGGCACTGAAGGGCTGGCGTGACAAGGTGTTTGTGGCAACGAAGACCCTGCCCACTTCCAAGTCAAAAGAGGACATCATAAGGGATGTGGAGACAAGCCTCAGAACACTGGAGACCGACTATGTGGATATCATCCAACTCCATAACCTCACTGACAAGGTGAGGATATTCGTTCCTGAGACACGCGAGGCGCTTGTCAGGCTGAGAGAGCAGGGCAAGGTACGTTTCTTCGGTGTGACCACGCACAAGAACCAGCCAGAGGTGCTCAATGCGCTTGTGGACGATCCTGACCGCTTCTTTGACACGGCGCTTGTGGCTTACAACTTCAAGAGCGATGATGATACAAAAGAGGCGATTGCAAAGGCAGCCAGCGCAAAGATCGGGATCATTGCGATGAAGACCCAGGCAGGCGGCTACGCCACCGACGCCCTGGGACCCATCAGTCCCCACCAGGCAGCCCTCAAATGGGTGCTCCAGAATCAGCATATCACCACAACGATTCCGGGCATGAGAGACACGGCTGAACTCAAGGAAGATATCGCGGTTATGGGGATGCCATTTGGCTATGCTGATGAGCGCACCCTGCAACGGTACAACGCTGCGGTGAAGCCCTACTATTGCCATTTTTGCGGAAAATGTGAGGCAACCTGTCCAAGGGGTGTGGAAATCAGTACCATCAACCGCTCACTTATGTATGCGGAAGGCTATAAGAGCACTGAACTTGCCCTGTCAACATACAGAGAGATCCCTGTGGCAGCCTCTGCCTCGGCATGCCTTGGCTGCGAGGACTGCGTGGCACACTGCGTCAACGGGCTTGATATTGGGACAAAAATGCAACAGGCAAGGAAAATCCTGGCTTAAAAAATCCATGAGGAATACCTCATATGGTGGACAGAGCGTATCACCGTGGAGATACGGCGTTATCTTCACAATAATCTTATGCGTGCTCCGCGCCTATGGAACAACCTGTGCTGAAGAGTTTCCCATGGAAAAAATTCTTCCTGCACCGAGTTGTGCCGAAGGCTGGATCATGGAGGAGAAGGTAACCCTGTATACCAAGGATACCCTGTTCGAGCGAATCAACGGTGAGTCAGAACTCTATTTCCCCTATGGGTTCGAAGCGCTTGCCTCGGCACGATACGCGAACAGGAAGAACCCCCAGGTGGCGATAGAGGTTGATGTGTACAAAATGGGCTCACTTCTGGACGCTTTCGGGATATATGCGAATTACCGGAGGGCGGATGATGGTATGGCAAAGATTGGCGCCGAGGGATTTGTGTCGCCGGCTCAGCTGTTGTTCTACCAGGACAGGTATTTTGTGAAACTCCAGGCGTCAGGCGCGTTGAGTCTGGAACAGGAGGTATTCCTCTCATGCGGCAATGCCGTTTCACAAAATCTCCCGCGCAATATGAGCAAGCCCGAGGAGCTTGTATACTTCATGATGCCCGCTGTGAAACAGAGGAGTGAACGGTATATTGGCCAGAGCCTTCTTGGGTATGCCTTTTTCCGCAGAGGTCTCATCGCTGACGCAGTTCTCGAAGGTGCACCACTGAAGGTCTTTATGGTGACTGAGAAGTCTGTAGATGCTGCACGAAAGGCCTTTGATCAATACCATGCCTACCTGAAGACCTCGGGGCATGAGGTTCAGGTGACCGAGACACCGGACAAGACAGCCATGACAGCAGTAGATCCGCTGTACGATAACATCTATATTGAGCATTCCGGTCGTTACCTCATCGGTGTGGTGAACCTCAAGATCCCTTCTATGGGGAAGCAGCTCGTGGAACAGATGCGCAGACGGATTAGCGGTAAGCAAGGCGGCTAAAGCAGGACATCCGTTCCCACTCATGAACATTTCTTGATGGGAAAAGCAAAAAATCTTTTTTATCAAAGTGAACTGTTCATCTGATTCTTTGTAGCGAAACCGTGTACAATATACCCATGGACAAAAAAGTTCCGCAAAAGAATCCATGTCCTGACTGCACCTTTTGTCAGTATTGTTGTGATTCACGCTGTGCCATGTGCCGCTCCCCGAATTACAGGAAAAAGGAGAAAGCTAAGAAACCTAAAATTCATAAGCCGCTTTTTCTCAAATACTAATCACCACTGCCTGGGCGCAAATGTATTCTGCCTTTTGGGCTTGACTTCAGGCAAAAGACTAGTGATGTTCACTTATATAAAAGTGCCATATGTATCAGATGCACAAACATAAGTATCTGCCGTATTTTGCCCTGTTTGTCTTGGCTGCGGTCATCCTTCTTTATGGTGGCCATGCACTGGCTGTCGAAAAATCGCATCAGGGAGAGGACATTCTATTTGATGCCTATTACAAACACCTGGCCAAACTTGAAAAAAATGTCTTTGGCTTTCCCCTCTATCTGGAGTCTTTCGAGCATTCAGGCACACTGCATGTGGATGTCTACGGGATCTTCGATCATCCTTTTAGCAGTATTGTCAGTGTGCTCAAGGTTCAGGGAAACTGGTGCGATATCGCATCCCTCCATCCCAATGTCAAGGCGTGCACTTATGTAGTATTCCCGAATGAGTCGCGGCTTACCTTCTATATAGGCCGTAAGATCCGTCAATCTCCGGAAGACGCGCATCAATGCGTTTACCAGTACCGTAATGTGGAAGAGCGGCAGGGATATCTGGATATCGTTCTCACTGCTGCCGAAGGCCCTTTCGGCACAAAAGATCACAAGATGAGATTCGAGGCAATACCCCTGAAGGAAGAGAGGACCTTTGTCCATGTCAGTTATACTTACAGCGCTGGCTTTCCTGCAAGCCTGGCAGGCAAGATCTACTTTGCAACATTGGGCAGGGGACGGTCGGGGTTTACAGTGACCGGAATTGATGGGAACGGTAACCCCATTTATATCGGAGGGCAGCGTGGCGCAATCGAGCGCAACGTTGTCCGGTACTATCTTGCCATACAGTCCTTTATGGACACCCTGCACGCTTCCGAAGAGGACCGCCTCACCATGAGGCTCAGCAGGTGGTATGACTATACGAGCAGGTTCAAAAGACAGCTCTTTGAAATGGAGAAAAAGGACTACGTGGAAGGTAAGACTGAAGAGTATAAGAAGCAGATGGCGCTCCAGCAGCGGGTCGTCCCCGCATTGCACTCAGCACCCGGACCTTCCAAGCCCTAGGAATCATCGTATCTCTCACAGGGATTCCCTCACCGCTTGTTTGCATCGTTTCTTGCTTTGGAAGTCTGAAAGGTGGGGAGCCGAAGAATTAATCTCCCTTTGACGCGCTTTTCTCAGGGGTCGCT
>DASPUA010000136.1:0-4086 GCA_035623135.1 Thermodesulfovibrionales bacterium
GAGTTTTATCGCCTCGGGTCTGGTGCCGAAGACGAAGAGGAACCTTCTTGGGGGAGAGCCCTTCACTGGATTAACGCCACTCCCAGGACATAAGGAGGAAACTTTGTGGAATGGAGATAGGGGGCTGTGAGTGTCCGGAGGGGAATCGCTGAAGGGAATTCAACAATAAATTCATCGGGGATATTGTCCCCTTGTTTCCCGGCGTCCCAGAGTATTACTTTTGCCTTTGTCCTGATTATGCCGGTCGCCCTCCGGGGATCTCCGTCCGATAAAAAAATTTTTGCGTCCGGAAGGTGGTACATCATATTCGCGGCCAAAAACTCGCTCTCTGTGATGATCGTGAGGTCCTGTAAATTGTCGATATCTCTCTTCCCCAGTTCTTTTCTTAGTTGCAGTGAAATGTCTTTGAAAGGGGTGTGGATGCGCTCAACCTTCCCTGCAGCGTCAGGGAAAAACCCTATGGCAGACCTCACCAGTAAAATGGAAACAGCAATAAAAATGCAGAGATACCCCAACACATTCACTCGGGTCTTATCCGACTCCAGGTTAATTTTCGAAAAAGCCGTCAAGGGGATACTGAAGAGGAGCGGTGCAAGCCACCGCTCGCTGAAGTGTCCTGTCCGGAGAACAACGATTACAAGGAGGGTTACTGTCAATCCGTACACAGCGAGATTACGAAAAAGACGCAAAGGGGCTTGGCTCTTTTGGGCACCCCGTGAGATGCGAGACCCGAAGAAGACCGCAAAGATCACCAAAAATATGGCGACCCCGGAATACGAGGACACAATGACCGACAGTGCCTTCCCAGCCGCTGACAGAGATAATGTCCCAGCCTCGGCCTTTGTCAGGGCATGCCGGAATGGAAGGAAATTGCTTTGTATGAGCCACACAACATGAGGAGAAATGATGAGGAGACACCCTGCGAGCGAAAGGACGACCTTTTTGTCGGAGAGCATGCGACGTCCTTCATTAAATGACGCTGCCGCCAGTATCAGGGCCGAGAGGAAAAATGCAAAGTTGTACTTGGAGAGCAAACCGAGGCCGATCGATGTCCCAAAGAGCAGATAGTCGATCGTCCTTTTTCTTTGCAGCAGCCGGATGAAGAGATAGCACGTTATGGACGCCATCGCCGTTACAAGGACAGAGTGGCTCAGATCACGGTTGAATTCATATGAATACGTGGGAAAGAAAAGCAGAGACCCGGTGATGAGAAGAGATCCTCTCGAATCCCAGAAGAAACGGGCGATCCGGTAAAAACTGAGATAGAAGAAAAACAGTATGACATATTTTGTAATAATTAGCGTCTGTAGATTCATTCCCAACAGAAGCGACATGCTATGTACCATCCAGCTGTAAAGAGGCGGCTGATGGGCATACCCGAGAGAAAAAAAAGACCCGTTGAGGAATTGTTCCGATTCATCCAGCTCCATCGAGGAAGAAACCGCCAATCTCAGCACAGCAAAGAGAAGACAATAGAGGAAGATGATCCCTGCCGCGGTCAGGTCCTTTTGTCTTGCTGCAGGATCACTCCGGACAACCCGGAAAACATCTGTGCCCGCACGCGGAGACCGGCCGGAGTCGTTTAAGTCAAGGCCATTCATGTGCTAAGATACCACAACTTATTGTACACTGACAAATTCGACGCGGCGTGGGAGAACGCAGGTGATTTTGGTTTTGCTTTACCACCGCATAAACAATATACAGTACTCAAACAGCCTTCGGATGTTTCAATCCCACATCCGGTTTCTCTCGGAGAACTACCCTATTTCCTTGCCCGGCGAGCCGCTAACAGCCGGGAAAATAACGGTCTGTCTGACCTTTGACGACGCCTACTTCGATTTCTATCATTATGTCTTTCCCCTCCTCTGTGAGTTAAAAATCAAGGCGCTTCTCGCAGTGCCCGTAAAATATATTATCGAGAGTACCACCGTTGATGATTCCTCCCGTTTGCTAGTCCCTTATGATGAAGTGATGAACGAGGGTGTGTATCAGGAGAAAGCCCCTTTCTGCACCTGGACTGAATTAACACGGATGGCTGAAAGCGGTCATGTGGAGGTGGCCTCGCACTCTTACAGCCACATTGATCTTAGTGGAGCGGACGTTGATTTAAACGGGGAAGTCGCAGGTTCAAAGGCTATTCTTGAAGAAAAGCTTCACAGGGAGATCACTACTTTTGTCTATCCGTTCGGAAAATTCGATAGAAAGGCACAATCCATTGTTTCGCGGCATTACCGGTTCTCGATGAGGATCGGAGCGGCGTTGAACAAGGACTGGCACAACTCTCACGGAGTGATCTACAGGGTGGCAGCGGACAGCCTGCCCGATCCTAAGTATCCTGTGAGAAGTAAAAACCTCGCAAAATACTTTCTGAAATATGTCAGCAATACTATACGCGGGCGATAGATCACCGTTCTCAGGTCTTATTTTGACGCTGGAGCTCGAGGAGTTTCGCGTATTTAAAAAAAGAACCGCCTGCCTTGGTCAAAGCGATGACAAGTCCGTCTATCCCGTCCAGCAGACCCATTTCCAGAAGGTAGATTTTTAGGAACATCCCTACTCCGTGGGAAAGGGGCGCAAGGACATTAACTCTTCTGTCCGCGGCGTAAAGCTCCTGCGAAATGATAGTGGAATATTCATCCAGCGTTTTAAGCATGTCTGAATAATTTGAGAAGCCGTAGTGTTCGATGCAGGCTTCAAGTTCGTGGACAGGCCCGTCTGTCAGCCATTTCTCATGGATACTGCCGTGGAATCTGCCAACGGTCTTATTGATGAGCCTGATATGCGGGTCCGGCCAATATCCGGAATGGCGTATCCATCTGTCGTGAAAATAGTGTTTCATGTTGAGCCGATATGCAGCCGCCTCAGGCCTCTGAAGGGTCTTCACTATCACCTCCTTCGTTTCTTCCGCCACCCTCTCATCCGCATCAAGGAGGAGGACCCATTCATATCTGCATTTTTCGATCGCGCTGTTTTTCTGGGAACCGAAGCCCTTCCATTCCTCGACAAAAACCCTGCATCCGAACTCCTTTGCGATCTCCACAGTGTTATCCGTGCTCCCGGAGTCGACCACCACTATATCGTCGGCGAAGGAGACGCTCGTCAGGCAATCGAGCAGGCGTTTCCCCTCATTCTTTGTGATAATGGCCGCGGAGAGTAAAGCCCTGTCAGCCACAGGAGACCTCCGGCTCTTTTCCCGCGACAAAAAATGACAGCGCAAGTATAAGCGCCACCAGATGCATTATGGGAAGTGTCCCGAAATTCTCTTCAAACACCCCTCCGATCAGCAGGTTGATCAAGACATACGACGCCCCGAGGTTGAGTGCTCTCGCGAAGCTGCCGCTGCGGCAGGCCAGGGCGGTGCGGATCGTCAGGAAAAGGAGACAAAGCCAGAAACCGAGGAAAAAGACAAGCCCGACCATTCCTGTTTCCGCCGCAACGGTGAGATAGACGTCGTGGGCGTGATGGAAAGACGCTTCCGAGAAATTCCACTCCGAAGAATACTTGGCGGCATACTCTGAGACGCGCTCACCCCATTGTTTGAACCCGACTCCGACAACGGGGTTATCCTTGATCATGTCTCCTGCCACTCTCCAGAGGTAAAGCCTCTCCACATTGCTCGGATTCTTCTTGAGATCAAGGATGCTTAACGCCCTGCCTTTTACATGGGGTAGAGAAAGGGAGAGCAGAAGGATCAGAGGTGAGATTACCGTTATGCCAATAAAAGCTATCCGGAACTTCTTCCTGAGGAGGATTATCGGGAGTGTGACAGCCATAGAGACAAAATACGTTCTTGACAGGCTCAGTACCGTGCCCAGGAGGAGAATCAATGAGAACAATGCCAGGGTTGTTTTTAACCGTGAAGACGTCTCCCAGAACAGGAAAAAACTGACTGAAAGGACCGCCAGGGTACTGAAAAAGCCGCCTGCAGGGAGATGATGCGAAAAAAAGCCGACGATTGCTCCATCAGAAAAAAGCTGGTGACTGTTGGGTAGCACAATACCCGTAATATCCTGGAATATTGCGATGAAGATTACCAGGGATGTGGTGAGGAAAAGGGTGAAGACAGCGATCTTTGCGATCTCTTTC
>DASPUA010000137.1:0-3499 GCA_035623135.1 Thermodesulfovibrionales bacterium
CTCAATCCATTTCAAAAGTACAGAAACTACTCACAAAGAATCCCCGGGATATCCATATCCCTGATATATACACTGGGGAAAGCGTCTTTCTGATTAGCCTATTGTTTTCTCAAAACAGTACTGATTACGAGGAGGGCGACACCGTCTGCAAGAAGAATGAGATTGAGGGTGGCACTCGCCCCATGGAGTTGCCCGAATCTCTTTCTGAGGGGTGAATCCTGTGCAGCTTCGAAAGAAGGAATTTCCTGTTTTATCCTCTTTATCTCGGGATAGAGCTTAAAGGATACGAAAATGTTTATGATAATGGCCAAGGCAATGAGGAGCAGGGACCACGTGCGTGCTGATTTTCCTGGGGATGGTCCTGATGCGAGGAAAGAGATGAGTGCCAGTACCGAAAGGAGGAAGGTGTAAAGAAAATAGACCGGAAAGAGCTTCCCCACCACCATTCCCGCCATGTCCCTTCCGAAGGACCTGAATATCACAGGGGTGACAATGAAGGTGAAAATGGAAATCCCTCCCACCCAAAGGGCGAGGACGAGATTATAGAGGAGCTGCACGACGGCACTCATGGTCATTACTTAGTTATAGTATAAAGGCAAAAAAGGCAACAGCCAACTCATTTTTTTGAGTTGCCACAAACAGACGATTTTTGTTTGACAGTCCTTTGGAGGATTGGTATAGTGAAATCAAGCACGTTTTTGAGAAAGGAGGAGGGAAACATGGCATGCAAGTCAGGCAGTAAATCTCCCTGCGGCACTAAAAAGACCGCGGCAAAAAAGAAGAAATAAGGAGAGTCATTATGTGTGAGGAGGGCATGGGTCTGGTTTATCCCCGGTGCTCAGAGGACGGGGATTCCTGATGAGGTGTTCACTACAATCCATGTCCCTCTCTCTCCTGCCTTTTCCCTCGCATGGACCATCCCGTTTCTGTACGCCTCATGAGGCGGTTCTTGTTACACTTCGCGACGGCGAAAGGAACCTTCTGTGAATGCACTTTTCAATGTCTTCAAAAAGAGAGTATTTTCTTCAGGCGTACCCACCGTCAGTCTGAGACATCCTTTTATTCCACTATGCAGGTTTCTCACAAGAACACCTTTCTTCAGCAGTAAAGAGTACACTTTGTCAGGATACTTTACTCTGAACAGGATGAAATTTGCCTCTGAAGGAAAGGAGGTGATGCCTCTTATTTCTTCCATCTCGTTCTGGAGCCGATCCCTTTCCCTGATGATTGTCTTTATGGAAGAATGCAGACGCTTTCTGTCTTTCATTGCTGCGATGGCAATGGCCTGGGAAAGGGAGTTGACATTGAAAGGCAATCTCACCTTGTTCACCTCTCGTATGATTTCCGGGTGAGCAATGAGAAAGCCGAGGCGAAGGGCGGCAAGGCCGATCTTGCTCAGTGTCCTCATAATCACAAGGTGCTGGTAGTCTTTGAGAAGGGGGAGGAAGCCCCTCTGGCTTGAAAAGGGCTGGTATGCCTCGTCCACTACCACAATGCCCTTTGACTTCTCGATGACCTTCAAAATCTTTCCAGAAGAAAAACAGTTCCCTGTGGGGTTGTTGGGTGAGCTGAGGAAGATGAGTTTCGGGTTTTGGCTGCGTATTGTCTTCAGGATCCTTTCCAAATCAATGTCAAAGGATCTGTCCAGGGGAACCGCAATCCCTTTTTCCCCCAGGGCCTGGGATATAATTCCGTACATGGAAAAAGTGGGAACCGGATAAAGCACTGGTCCACCGAAGGTCGTGATGAGGGAAGAGATGAGTTCGTCTGAACCGTTTCCCTGGAGGAGATTGCGGGAAGGGACCCCGAAATAACTCCCCACCACTTTCCTTAACTCCTTTGCATCGGGATCGGGATAGCGGTTGGACATCACCCGTCCCAACGGAATTGCAAATTTCCGGGATCGACAGTCTGCCAGAGGGTACGGGCTCTCGTTCGCATCCAGCTTTGCCCTACAGGGTATCTCCTTTGCTTCATAGGCACGGAGGCTGCGGATGTTTGGTCTCACTAATGGGGTGATATCAGTTTTTTTCAAGTCTCACCCGGATGGTGTTGCCATGGGCATTCAATCCCTCGATCTCTGATACAGTCATGACGGTTTTTGCAAGTCTCATAAAGCCGTCCCTGGAGAAACTGAGGAGGCTGGAGCGTTTCACAAAGTCATAGACGCCCAGGGGAGAGAAGAAGCGTGCCGTACCCCCTGTGGGAAGGGTATGGTTCGGCCCTGCTGCGTAATCTCCAAGGGGCTCGGGTGTCCATGGGCCAAGGAAGATAGCGCCCGCATTCCTGATGCCGGAAAGAAGGGCAAAGGGGTTATGGGTAAGGATCTCCAGATGCTCAGGTGCGATCTCATTGGAGAGCTGTACTGCTTTTTTAAGGTCCGTTCTCACAATGATTGCACCGTAATTTCTTATGGAGTTCTCTGCAATTTCCTTTCTCTTTAACCCTGAAAGCTGTATTTTCAGCTCTTTCTGCACTGCCACTGCGAGTGGTCCTGAATCGGTAATGAGAATGGAAGAGGCAAGCTCATCATGCTCTGCCTGGCTCAGGAGATCTGCGGCAATAAAGCGGCGGTTGGCTGTTTTATCTGCAATGATAAGCACTTCACTGGGGCCGGCGATCATGTCGATATCCACCTCTCCGAACACAAGCTTTTTTGCCATTGCTACAAAAATATTCCCGGGTCCCACGATCTTGTCAACCCTCGGGACGGTCTTGGTGCCATAGGCCATGGCCCCAATTGCCTGCGCCCCGCCCATGCGGTATACTTCCTTCACTCCCAGTATCTCTATGGCTGCCATAACATAGGGATTTACTTCATTGCGCGGCGTGGGTACGCTGAGAGCGATCTCTCCTACTCCTGCCACCTGGGCCGGGATCACGTTCATGAGTACGGTGGAAGGATAGGATGCCTTTCCTCCGGGGACATAGACACCGACTCTCTTGAGGGGAATCAGCACCTGGCCGAGAAGAGTACCTCCAGAAACCCTCTTTCCTCGTGGGCCTCTCCTGAGCGGAATCTTTTTATATTCTGTATCCCGGATAACCCATGATTCTTCTCGCTGCATGTTGTGGAAAGAACGAATCCTTTTGACCGAGCGCTCAAGGGATCTGACGATATTTCTATCTGCCTTGTTTGCATGGCGTACGATCTCTGCAGGCGTTACCCTGAGGTTCTTGGTTTTGAAGGAGTCTAATTTCTCTGTATAGTGAATCACGGCTTCATCACCGTCTCTCTTCACGGCGGAAAGTATGCTTTTCACCGTCTCTTCAACTCTGGAAGAGCCACCCGATGCACGTTCCCTGAGCAGGGAGAGAAACGTCTCTATCTCCTTTGATTGAGTCAATACCCGCATAACGCTTTGATTCTAATATTTCACAGGGCAATATGCAAGGGTAGTAAAACCATAGGAGACAACGATGAGACAGAGCTACCGTGTAGTTACAATGAATTAATCCGTAGAAATATTACCGTACTCATGACAGGTGCAATTCGCCG
>DASPUA010000138.1:0-5788 GCA_035623135.1 Thermodesulfovibrionales bacterium
TCGCCTCAAGATACTCTCGCTTCGATCGTGAACTCATAAAACAATCCCTTTCTCTGCATGTTTTTTCTCGGTAACATGCATTATGAGTCAACGATCCTTTTAACTTCTGTCTACGGTAACATTATTTGTGAGTCAATTCGCATACCCTATTGTTTCTTGAAGAACATACTTGCTCTGGTATAATTCACTGATAGAACATGTGGCGTGATTTTTTGTGGTCTTGACAGGGTAGGATCCTTAAAGGAGAAAGAGCATGAATGAGACTGCTGAGAAGGAAAGACTTGATGAGGCAAGAGAGAAGAATGTTCCCTGGAAGAAGTGGGGGCCCTATCTGAGCGAACGGCAGTGGGGAACGGTCCGGGAAGACTACAGCGAAAACGGCGATGCCTGGAACTACTTCACTCATGACCAGGCACGCTCCCGCGCCTACCGCTGGGGAGAGGACGGACTCGCAGGGATATCCGATGAGAAGCAGCGGCTGTGTTTCGCACTTGCGCTGTGGAACGGCAATGACCCTATTCTGAAGGAGCGGCTCTTCGGTCTCACCAACAGCGAAGGCAACCATGGTGAGGATGTGAAGGAGTATTATTTTTACCTTGACAGCACGCCGACGCATTCGTACATGAAATATCTCTATAAGTATCCCCAGCGAGCTTTCCCATATGATGACCTTGTGAAGACGAATACCCAACGGACGCGTAACGAGATGGAGTACGAACTACTCGATACCGGAGTCTTTAATGAGGATCGATACTTTGATGTCTTTGTCGAGTACGCAAAAGACTCACCTGAAGACATGTTGATTAAAATCTCTGTCTCAAACCGCGGCCCTGAAGCAGCAACGCTCCATATCCTGCCGACCCTCTGGTTCCGCAATGATTGGGCTTCGTGGATGATCAGGCCCTCTGAAAAACCAGTGCTCAAACAGACTAAGGGACCGAACGGCACGAGTGCGATTGCGACTTCTCATCCGGTGCTTGGTGACTACTACCTGTACTGTGAAGGCGATGTGCCTTTGCTTTTTACCGAGAACGAGACGAACAACGAGCGTCTGTTTCCCGACTACTCGAATGCAAGCCCGTACGTCAAAGACGGTATCAACAACTGTGTGGTGCATGGTCACCAAAGCGTAGTGAATCCTGACAAGACCGGAACAAAAGGCTCTGCACACTATCAGGTCAACGTTGATGCCGGCAAGACCGCGGTGGTCCGTCTGCTGCTGACTAATTCACCCCAGGGAGAGAAGGACAGGCCCTTTGGGAAGAATTTTGATGAGGTTTTTGCTGCGAGGCTGAGCGAGGCTGATGAGTTTTACAAGTTAATAACTCCGCCCTCGGTGAGCGAAGACGCAGCAAAGGTGATGAGGCAGGCCATGGCTGGCATGCTCTGGTCAAAACAGTACTATTTCTTCGATGCTGACAAGTGGCTTGAGGAGCACGATGCCCATCCCTTTGATCTGCATAGCCGTCAGGTCCGGAACAAGGAATGGTTTCACATGGTTAACGATCATGTGATCTCGATGCCGGATAAATGGGAGTACCCTTGGTACGCTGCCTGGGACCTTGCTTTCCATACCATTGCGCTTTCGATCGCAGACCCTGATTTCGCAAAGGAGCAGCTCGACCTTATGCTCCGTGAGGTCTACCTTCATCCGAGCGGCCAAATACCGGCCTATGAATGGAACTTCAGCGACGTGAACCCTCCGGTGCATGCCTGGGCAACACTCTTTCTGCACCGGACCGAGGAGGCGCTGCGCAAAGAGGCAGATATCGACTTTCTGAAGCGTTCTTTCGCGAAGCTGATGCTGAACTTCACCTGGTGGGTGAACCGCAAGGACCGGTTTGGCAAGAATGTCTTTGAAGGCGGATTCCTCGGACTTGACAACATCGGTGTCTTTGACCGGAGCGCTCCACTCCCCACCGGCGGGCATCTGGAACAGGCTGACGGCACTGCTTGGATGTCTCTGTTCTGCCAGAACATGATGGAACTGAGCGTTGAGCTTGCATCCTATGACCAGACCTACGAAGATCTGGCCGCGAAGTTCATGGAGCACTTTCTCTGGATCGCGTCAGCAATCAACCGAAACGGGGATCACGGCATGTGGGATGAGGAGGACGGCTTTTATTACGACCTGCTGAGGCTCCCGGACGGGAGTGCCACGAGGCTCAAGGTCAGGTCCATGGTAGGCCTGCTGCCGCTCTGTGCGACGACAGTCATTGAGGAGTGGCAGCGGGAGCGGGTTCCCCAGGTTACAAAGCTCTTCCAGGAGCGGGTAAAACGGATGCCCGGACTCTTGGATTACGTGCATGCAACAGGACCGGGGCACCAGGGAATCGCAAACCGTGGTATCTTTGCGCTGGTCAACCAGGATAGACTGCGGCGTATCCTTGCAAGGATGCTCGAAGAGAATGAATTTCTCAGCCCTTACGGCATCAGGGCGCTTTCGCGCTATCACCTTGAGCATCCCTACGTCTTTAACGTACATGGAGAGGAATTCCGGGTGGGCTATCTTCCTGCTGAATCCGATACCGGCATGTTTGGGGGCAACTCCAACTGGCGAGGGCCGATCTGGATGCCTGTCAACGTTTTGATTATCCGCGCACTATTGAGTTACTACCTTTACTACGGTGACAACTTCAGGATCGAATGTCCGACAGGATCAGGGAAGATGATGAACCTCTTTGAGGTGAGCAAGGAGATCGCACACCGCCTGACCAGAATCTTTCTGCGGGCTGAACAGGGTGGACGTCCTGTCTATGGAGGCACAGAGAAGTTCCAAAGCGATCCTTTCTGGCGTGATTATATTCTTTTCTACGAGTACTTTCACGGCGATAGCGGCGCGGGACTAGGTGCGAGCCACCAGACAGGCTGGACCGGTCTCGTGGCAAAGCTTATCCAACTTTATGGATTTCTGGATCCCGGGAAGTTGCTTGAAGCAGGCAAGGCCGGGGCATTCAAACGTGGAACTTTGAAAAGTAAGATGAAACAATGAAGCTGTGCTTTCGATTCTCTCGCATCGAAAGTCGAAAAAATGAGGTGAAGAAATGAACCCCTGGCCAAAACATCCAGTCATCTATGAGATCAACACGTGGGTGTGGCTTAACGAGCTGAGCCGGAAATATAATCGTCTCATAACGCTCTCGACAGTACCGCAGGAGGAATGGGACAACCTATCCTCCTTCAGCGTTGATGCCATATGGTTCATGGGCGTATGGGAGAGAAGCCCCAAGGGAATTCAGGTGGCAATTAAAAATGAAGGGCTCATGGCTGATTTTCACCAAGTTCTTCCTGATCTGCGGCCAGGGGACATAGTGGGTTCTCCTTACTGCGTCCGAAGATATGTGGTCGATGCTCACCTCGGAGGGCCGGAAGGGCTGGTAGCTGCGCGGAAAATACTGCGTGACCGGGGGATGAGGCTAATCCTTGACTTTGTGCCTAACCATGTGGCGCCTGACCATCCTTGGGTCTTTGAGCATCCTGAATATTTTATCCGCGGAAATAGCGATGACTTGGTGAGGGAGCCGGCATCTTTCTTTGAGGCTGGCGGCAATGTCTTTGCCTGTGGCCGGGATCCCTATTTTCCGGCATGGCCAGACGTGCTCCAGCTGAACGCATTTGCTCACGGTCTGCGTCAGGCAGTTATCGAGACTGTCTCCTCTATTGCCAATCAATGCGACGGAATCAGATGCGACATGGCAATGCTCATGCTGAATAACATCTTCGAGCGTACCTGGGGAGCACGTGCAGGACAAAAGCCCGACAATGACTACTGGTCCACGGTCATCTCTTTGATTAAAGGAAAGCATCCTGAGTTCAGATTCATTGCCGAGGCGTACTGGGACTTGGAGTGGGAACTCCAGCAGCAGGGGTTCGACTTCTGCTACGACAAGAAGTTATATGACCGGATGGAACATGACAATGCTGAGAGCATCAGGATGCATCTGCTCGCAGACCACTCTTATCAGGAGAGACTTGTCCGCTTCATCGAGAACCACGACGAGCCGAGGGCAGCCACCACTTTTCCATCAGCAAAATCACGTGGCGCTGCAGTGCTGACCCTTACCCTCACGGGTGCGAAGCTCCTACACGAGGGTCAATTCGAGGGAATGAAGATGAGACTGCCTGTCTTTCTGAGCCGGCGGCCAGTCGAACAGATCGATCCTGACCTCGAGGCCTTCTATCAAAAGCTGCTCAATGCAAGTAATCATGATGTCTTCAGGAATGGCCAGTGGCTTCTCTGCGAACAGTCTGGCTGGCCAGACAATCATAGCTATTTGAACATCCTGAGCTGGTGCTGGGTCAAAGATGAGGAGCGTTACCTTATTGTCATAAATTTCTCAGAGACAACCTCACAAGCGCGTGTCCATATGCCTTGGGATGAAATGAGGGGAAACACATGGCGGCTCAGCGATGTCTTGTCTGGTCAGACCTTTGACAGGGACGGCAATGACATGAGGGATTCAGGTCTGCACGTTGACCTTGGACCATGGGATTTCCATTTCTTTTGTCTGCAACTTTTGCGAAATCCTGAAAGGGCTCGCATCCAATAAATTGATCCACTTCATGTGGGAGTTTCTTGTTTTGGGAAAGGCATCCATCTCCTGGTTGAGAAGTTCAAATGGTATTCAGCAGATATCGCCATTTGAAGTCAGGTTGATTAAAGAGAGGGAAAGCAGCAAAAGCAAAAGAGAGGATATAAGTGCCCCGAATCGGATGCCCCGCATAGTCCTGGTCTAGTGTAAAAAGGGGATTCTGAAGAGCATAAAAAAACCGTTAAGAGACATTACAACCCCAAGTCCCGCAACTATAACAGCAAAATAAAAAACCGGGCGCGAAAGCGCGAGGATAGAGATTGATGCCATGACAATGGCTATCTGGAGAAGGACTTCGGCATAATCGAAGTAAGGGTCTTTGCTCCGATTCATATCGCGTTCATGCTCCAGCTTTTTTGCTTCCTGCTCTATCTCTTTTTTCTCTTCACGATAGCGCGCCTCTTCCTCATTCAGTTTCCTGAGCATGGACTCATAGTGCGCACGCACACCCGGTTTCATCGCTGCTCCCCTCTCAAGGAGGTCTGCTTCAATGCGCAGTTTCTGGCTCCTGTACAGGTGTTCGCGGACTACCTTTGCCTGGTAAAATGACCACTGGTCTGATGACTGCTGCTGGGCCAGGAGCATCTCTTTCATTGCATTATTTCCCCCGAGCGAGGAGATGGCAAGCATGACTGCGAATACTGCGGTGATAAGGGCAACCCGCCTTGTAAAACCCTTTGACCTCACTTCCTCAAGCTCTTCAGTATTGGGGAGTTCCACTTCAGCCATGGTTCTGGATTCCCTCCTTGTTTTTTTTGGAGTTTCATTATTCTACAACGAATGATATTCCTTGTCATCCACGAAGTTTTTATGGTAATCTTTTTCGAAAATGGAGGATCCGTATGGTGAGAAATGACCGGTGGATAAGGGACATGGCCCCAAAGGGTATGATCCAGCCTTTTCATGAAAGCCAGGTGAGGGAGGGCGTGATATCCTCGGGCGTAAGCTCCTACGGGTATGATATGAGAATCTCCGATGAGTTCAAGATATTCACGAATATCAATACGACCGTAGTTGACCCCAAAAATTTTGATCCCAGGAGTTTTGTGGATTTCAAGGGAGATGTCTGCATCGTGCCTCCCAACTCCTTTGCCCTTGGCCGCTCTGTAGAGTATTTCAAAATTCCGAGGGATACGCTGGTGATATGCCTGGGAAAGTCCACCTATGCGAGATGCGGAATCGTGGTCAACGTCACC
>DASPUA010000139.1:0-2295 GCA_035623135.1 Thermodesulfovibrionales bacterium
TGAAGACCTCTCCCAGGAGATGGGAAAAAGAGGGTATCCTCTCCTGTACATTGAGGAATTGGACGATTATAACCCTCTACTATCTCGGTTTCCCACCGGAGAAGCTGGTGAAATACTACCCGTAAATCGCGGTCGCCTCACTCTCACTGCTGTGAGGTTTCACTTAGTATGTCGCCCTTCACCCCAATGACCACTTCACGATAAGGGATATTCTTGCCCGAGTCCCTTATTGCCTGCTTCACGATAAAAGATAGGCCTCCGCAACACGGAACCTCCATCCTCACAACGGTTATGCCCTTCACTGAATTTCTATGAAAAATCTCCTTAAGTTTTTCAAGGTAGTGCTGAGCATTATCAAGCTTCGGGCACGCGACGAGAACCTTTTTCCCCTTAATGAAGCGGCTCTGGAAATTGAATGCAGCAAAGGCGGTACAATCAGCGGCGAAAAGAAGGTCAGCACCATCCAGGAAGGGGGCATTAGGCGCAACGAGCTTAAGCTGTACAGGCCAGTTTGAGAGTTCAGACATTGTTTCACCCCTGCCCTGTGCTGCTTCGCCTTTTGGAGAAAATTCCATACTCCTTGAGCAAGGACACTCCAGGGTCACTTCCCGTTTATTCCCAATTTCATGCAAGTATCTTTCCGTTGCCTCTTGGTCAAAAGGGGCTGCCTCCTTTTGAATAATGGTAAGGGCGCCTGTCGGACATGCGCCTATGCAGGCCCCCAGGCCATCGCAGTATATCTCCTTCACAAGTTTTGCCTTGCCGTCAACAATCCGGAGCGCTCCTTCCGCACAGTCAATAACACACTGGCCGCATCCGTCACATTTCTCCTCATCGACATGAATGATATTTCTCAGTGCCATGACAAACCTCCCTGAATCAAGACCGTGACAGTACCACCCTGTTTCGGCCTAACCTCTTTGCTTCATAGAGGGCCTGATCTGCGTCCCTTGCTAGTCCCCCAAGGATATGGACTTCCCCGCTTTCAGGTCTGCAGGCACTCACACCAAAACTTGCTGTGACAAAAAGAGAGCCTTTTTCCAGCCCAATGACCGTTTTCTCTATTTTCGCCCTGAGACGTTCAGCGGGCAGTCCTGCCTGCTCCAAATCACTGTCAGGTAACAGGACTACAAATTCTTCACCACCATAGCGGGCAAGTATATCATTGGACCTGAGCATTTCCCTCGCCACGGAAACGACCTTTTGGAGGACCAGGTCACCGCTCGCATGGCCATGCTCATCATTCACCTGTTTGAAAAAATCGATGTCAAACATTATCACTGCCAGGGGACTCTCATGGCGGAAAGCTCTCTTGATCTCATGATCCGCCATCTGAAAAAAATGCCGCCGGTTATAGACGCCGGTCAGGGGATCGGTGATGGCCAGCTGGCGGAAGGATTCCTCGCTCCGCCTGAGTGCCTCCTCAACTTCTTTCCTCACGCTGATCTCGTGCATCAGTTCATTGTTGGTTCTTGTAAGCTCCTCTTCCTTTTCCTTCAAGCTCTTGAGTGTTGAATCAAGACGTTCCACCATTGAATTAAAGGCAACAGAGAAATCGCCCATAAAATCCACGCGCTGGGTGAAGTCGCCCCCCGCAATCATCTGGGTCTGCCAGGTAAGATGCTTGAGGTGGGAATGGAGTGTTTTCAGACCTCCGCACAGATATCCCTTGATCTTCAGCTCTGTTGAGAGGTCTCCACCCGCCACTGCGAGCAGGAACTTACGAATAAGCAGCAGCCCAGAATAAAGCTCAGGAAGAGAAGTAATCCTTTCGAGATGTTCAGGGAGTTTGTCATCCACCACACGTGACTGTATGCACTCACGTAGCGCTTCCACAACTTGAGCAGCAAGATCATCTACTGGGGAGGAGTCAGGTTCAGGTGAGGGCATACTATCCCAAAACTTCCGCAGAAAAGCGGCATGTCCTGTCACCGGTACACCAACAGTCAACTTCCTTGACTCTGAACCGCTTGCCGGTAAAGCTCTCCAAAATTCCCGAAATAAAGCCTTCATCGAACACGCATATCTCATAGTCCAGTTCTGGCAAGCCGGAGCAATCCAGGTCTTCCGAGACCGTGAGGATTAAAGAGCCCGTTTCGAAGTCCGCCTTCTCCACTCGAAGAATCCCTATCCCCATTTCCTTTAACTGGCTCTGGAGGTTCTTAATAAACTCATTGAAATCATTTACCGCACCGAGGTACTTCTTATAGAACTCAGTGCCCGCAAGCTTGCCGGCCTCATAAAAAATTTCATCTGTTTTTTTTGTGCCAACATGCCTTTCCAGCACGTCTCTCA
>DASPUA010000140.1:0-3525 GCA_035623135.1 Thermodesulfovibrionales bacterium
GGCAACTGCATGCAGTTGTGGCAAAGCCGCCTTCTGATATAATTATTATATATAATTCAAATTCACGAGGAAGGAGGACGTTACAAATGTCACTTATCACAATTTCCAGAGGCTCCTATACTCGAGGAAAAGAAGTAGCCGAAAGGGTTGCCAGTAAACTCGGATATGAATGTGTTGCGAGGGAGACCATTGTTGAAGCTTCAAGGGAGTTCAATATTCCTGAAATCAAGCTTATAAAAGCAATGCACGATGCTCCTTCAATTCTGGACAGATTCTCTTACGGGAAAGAAAAATTCGTCGCATACTGTCAATTGGCTTTCCTGGAACATATGCAGAGAGACAATGTCGTGTATCACGGTCTTGCTGGACATTTTCTGCTTAGGGGTATTTCTCATGTGCTCAAGGTCCGCATCATTGCAGACATGACGGATCGTATAAAGCTCGAAATGGAACGGGAGAGGATTTCTGAAAGGGAGGCTGCTCGAATTCTAAAAAATGACGATGAAGCAAGACAGAAGTGGAGCCTGCACGTGTATGGGGTTGACACCAAGGACTCCAGTTTATATGATCTCGTGATTCATATAAGAAAGATAACCGTTGATGAGGCGGCAGATATCATATGTGAGACTGTCAAGTTTGATCACTTTAAGGCTACTAAGGAATCCAAAGAGGCCTTTGAAGACTTACTGCTTACCGCTAGGGTGAAGGTGGCTCTCCTAGACAAAGCTCCCGCAGCCCAGGTTTATGCCAGAAGCGGCGTTGTCCAGATCAAGACAAGTGCCCCGGACTATCAGGAGGACAAGCTTGTAAAAAGCTTGGAACTCACTGCCAAGGCAGTACCAGGAGTCAAGGATGCCAAGGTTTTTGTGGTGCCTATAGTCCCGTTTGCCGACTGATACGTGAACAATAAGGATTTGACTAAGAAATGCTCTAAAAGTCTTTTATTAGATGTGCGACATACTCTTCTCCAGTTGGATTCCCGCCGGCCATTTATTTCCAGAAGAAAGTTTGCGTCTGTGGGAGAAACGCTACAGTGTGGAGTCTAGGAAGGAGTTTTGCCTGCGGAGAGCCACATACTTCGCTGCATCTTTTGCCCACTAATAAACACACCATTTTTGCGGATTCCCAATAGGCAGGTACTGTATCCTCCCGGTGCAGCACTTTATTCGGTATTTAATCCCTTCTCTAACACGAAAGACCTCACGTTGTCTGGGCCATAATGATCATGATCCGAAAGGTATTTTCCTTTATGCCACCAGAACACGTGGACCTTCCCGCTTGGCTCAAAAGTGACAGGTACTCGGACACTTTGTTGAGGCGCAATCCGATTTTCACTCGTGCAAATAGGAGCCCATTCGATCCGAGCCAGCACCCTCTCTTCGTGCATTGCGTAATAGACATCCATTTGAGTATTGTTGGTAATGACAATCCCTGAGGAGATAATGTTTGCACTAACATCTTTGGATTCGGCACCCAATTGCGGAATGGAGATTGAGAATACAAACATACAAAGAGCAGATAACCACATGCACTTAGATAGCACCCTTATCATCGTTTCCTAGTATTGTTTTACGCCTAACATTTGATATACCAAGTCGGCATATTCTGACCTCTTGGCTGGGATAATATCATATTCAACTTTTTTAGAGAGGAAAAAGTCTTATTAAGCAATGGTGAGAGTTTCGCCCCATACTCTACGGGGCTGTTTTGTGGCTTTCACCGACTATACCTCACCAGTTGCCAATCTTGCTAACTTTCGATTTCGGAAAGAATATGTGAGACTTGCTTTGAGGGTTCATATAGAAGCCAACAACATTCGGAGACGAACTAGTCCGCATCTTTCAACCCATGTCAAACACCAATCGGGCGTTGAGAATCCAAGACGTTCACGTAGCTCGCTATACCGTTGCGATAGCGCTGAGAGTGTCGAGTTGCCGAGCAACAACCTTACTTTTCCTTCAGTTATCATCCAAGCATCATCGATCTTTTGGAGATACCTCCTGCATTCTCAGTTCGTCGCGGCAGGCATTGCTGAAATCACGCAAAGGGTCCAGCACATCGCTTTCCCGATCGTGCGCTACCAAATCACGAAGCGACTTGTTCGGGCTCTGGTATGTTTCGACGATCCTTTTCATGACCCTGTCCGCCTCGTCGATGACTGCCTGCGACGACAAAACGCGCATCCAGCTGACGAGGGCGTAGAGGCGGACGAGTTTCGAGGCATTCGCCACATCGTGTTCAATGGCGTCCGCAAAAGTGTTCGACGCCTCTTCGGTGAAGTCCTTGTATAAGTCTCCTCGTCTGCTGATATAATGCGTGCGCTGCTGGGCGTTGAACTGCGCGCGCTGCATCAGCAACGATGCCGTCAAGGATGTGAGGCCCCCGACCGCAGATCCTGCCAATGCGGCAAGTGCGGAAAGATATGCTGTATCCATAGTTCTCCTTTCGCAAGTTGGTTATTGCTTTCTTTGAATCATTATCCTTCTTTATGTATGCTTTTGCAACGTGAGGAGACAAGCCGATGAATAGGCTGAGCAATCCAAGGAGAGCATTCAATACTGGAAGTTCTACGCACAATGAGATCAGGTTTCAAAAGGGAGTGTTTCAGGAAGAAAATTTCGACAACGTGGCTATCTTACCAAATGTGTAACAGATGCGCTCTAGGCTGGCCAGCGCCATTGTCTTGCGGTAGTTTCGGGTGCAGCGGGTTAGACCGAATTACCTCCCAACAACGATGTGGTACGCAGCTAAAGTCGCGATGATGCCTGCCACAATCGCAATAATTCCCGCCACAACCGCCCCCCAGGTAAACCGTGACACCCAGCCTGAATAAGAAACCTCCGCAGGCAGATGTACCTCAGTTCCTTCTGGTTCAATGAGCCAGCCATTTGCCAGAGCCAAGTCTTTGACCTCTGAGTAATTAATGGGTGAGAAGAGAACCCACCTCTCGTGGCCGGGTACCCTGTGCACTATTCTCAGACTCAGGAATCCCCCAACGAGATAAGTGACGAGTCCCAGCACAGCCGATTTCGGGAATTCGTAGCGGATAGGCCACATGGAAAAAGTGATTGATTCACGGTTGATCGATAAAGATGCAAGCGGCCATGTCACACGGTATCCCATGTACCGAGTTGGTCCGATGCGGCCCGCGCCTTTTATCGTTTCCATTCTTCTCTTTTTTCCCCTGTGCACGCCATGAGTTTATGATACTGAAATTAGAAAGAATTGGGTAACACTTTCCCACAGTATCCTGCACAGGGGCAGAGGCCTGAAATCGTGAGGGGTTCAGGAAGAAGCTGAAAAAATGAATTTTTTGCTTCTGACGATCTTTTTTAAGGCATGGTACTAGACATAGCACGCTTTTTGAGAGAAGGCATCCTAGAGACAACAATCCTTCCTGAACATAGCACTGACACATCTTATCACTAACGCAAGGTTACTCTTGAAATTTGATGGCATGAGGTAATCCTTGTGGGCAAGACTTCGAGTAGTCATACGCGGAAAAGCAACGAAATATCTTTCCGT
>DASPUA010000141.1:0-4165 GCA_035623135.1 Thermodesulfovibrionales bacterium
GAACCGCCGCTATCCGGACCTGATCACGCAGCGTTTGCTGAAGGCAGCCCTGGCCGGAGAGCAGATGCCGTACAAAAACGGAGAGCTCTCGGAAATGGCAAAACACTGCACGGAAAGGGAGGACGCCGCAAAGAAGGTCGAACGTCAGGTTAGAAAATCTGCGGCGGCATTGCTGCTGCAACCCAGGATCGGGGAGCAGTTTGATTCTATCGTCACAGGTGCGGCGGAAAAAGGTACCTGGGTTCGACTTCTCTATCCGCCCGTAGAAGGAAGATTGACGAGTGGCTTTGAAGGCATCGACGTGGGCCACAGGATCCGCGTGCAGCTTATACATACGGATGTGGAGCGCGGCTATATCGACTTTAGGAGGGTCGGTGAGGGAGCTGCATAGTGACGTAAAAACAATAGCGCCATAATCGGCGAGAAGGATTAGGAGTCCGTCGTACCTGCTTTAGCATATCTTAAATGCCAGTCCACGTATGGTAAGCATTGTTATAATCTTCATTTCGAAAGATCTCAGCGTGGTGCATGAACCTATTGAGAGCAAGGCCGTTTAACACCGCCATAACCTCGCGATCATGACGGTGGCACTGCTGCTTATTGAGGCGAACTTCCTTCCAGATGAACCGCACCGATCTTGCAAAGACGGTTATTACATGACACATGAATGTTTCTTCCGCTGAATCTCTCTCCGTTGCAGGTGGGAATCTTTCAATAACTCTGCGAATCATTCCCGTTGCTCAGTCCGGTCTGGTCATTTCTTCAAGTGAGCTCGTACTCCTTTGTGCATCAGGCATTATCCTACCACGAACGAGTAATTGTGGGGCAAGATAGCAATCCGGGATGAAAGATATGCAGGGATGCAGGCATTCTAAGAGGCCTAACTATGGCTTTGAGCGATGAGGCAGGTCATTCAAGGTCTGTGCTTATTTTGCAGGCTTGCATGGTGAGCATATCGCCGACTGATGCCACTAGTGCCTGTGATTTCACGGCATCGTCTTGCTCTTAATGAGGGGAATTAATTTGTGAGCCAATGTATCTTTGCTCATGAACACATCTGCACCGGCTGTAAGGAATGCTTTATCTTTCTTTTCACTGCTGTATCCGATTACAAGCGCATCTGGACACAACGGGCGCAGCAACTTCGTGACGTCATCGCCGTTCAAATCAGGCATGAGATAACCAATGAGGAGCACATTAAAGCAATGATCTTTGACCAGAGCGAATGCAGCCAAGCCATTTTCACAGGATCTTACGACATACCCTTCAAACTCTAAGAGCATTCGAATGCTGTCTCTTGTTTCTTTATGGTCGTCAATGATAAGGACTGACGGATTATTCATCTTTGTCTCTCTTATGATGTGATGACGCTGGATAGCACGACCATGGGAAGAGTGCTTTTCAAGTCGTTCTTCATAGCTGGCAATTTAGACACGGAAAAAGTGAAAAGGTAAAAAAGCAGCAGCAGAAGTATGCAGGCGTATCTTGTGCTCTCATTATTGAAACGGCCAGTGCGGATACGACGATTATGAAAGGCAAGTTACTCGAACAGCCTGAGGCTGGGTGCATAAAAGGGCAGCATGGCCTTATGCAGGAATGCCGGCTAGGTAATCATGCCGCTTCTCAGGATAAGAGCACCGGTTGATTATTCTGAATGGTGCCACATTGTAGTTGGATTCATGGGGAATATGTTTCATCTAATTGAAATATTGGAGCAATAAGCTCACGAGCAGTGTATCTGTCCTATCTTCCACGCACAAATTATTTGCAGCACGAGGGCTATTCCCGCGATAGGGCTTGACAAGTGAACTGACGTTCACTTATAATAATCCTATGCCAGGGATTACTGATAAGGTGGAGCTTCAGAACCGTATCCGTGAGATTGAGCGGTTTTACCGAAAGAGCGGTAGGATGCCAAGTTACATCGAGATTGGCGCTCTGGTGGGCTTCAGCTCGAAGAATGCTGTGTCCAGTCTCGTGGAGAACCTGGAAAAGCAGAATGTCGTTGCCAGGGCCAGGGACAAGGCAGGCAAGCTGGTTCCGAAATCGATGGCCATGCCGGTAAAGGTGCTCGGCACAGTTGAAGCAGGGTTCCCCAGTCCCGCCGAGGAAGAACTTGTGGATAACCTTTCCCTCGATGATCTGCTGATACAGAACCGCGAAGCAACCTTTCTCCTGAAAGTCAGCGGTGATTCGATGACGGGGGCGGGAATCATGCAGGGGGATATGGTAATCGTTGATAAGGGATTGACACCAAAGAGCGGAGACATCGTTATTGCGCAAGTTGACGGTGAATGGACGATGAAATATCTCCGTAAGCGCGGCGACACGGTAACCCTCGTTCCCGCCAACCCCAAATATCAGCCCATCAAGCCCAAGAACGAACTCAAGATCGCCGGCGTGGTCACCGCGGTAGTCAGGAAGTACAGGTAACGACGAGCAGCATCTCCCGATTCTGCTGTAATCATCTTCACAGGACAGGTGCCGGTCATGGATAATCAGCCCCTCAACATTTTTTCATTTCCACAAGCCATTGTTCATCTTGATGCCGATGCATTCTTTGCATCCTGTGAGCAGGCTATTCACCCTGAACTCAAGGGAAAGCCAGTGATAACGGGCAAGGAACGGGGAATTGTTGCGGCTGCGAGCTATGAGGCAAAAGCGAGAGGCGTCAAAAGGGGAATGCGCCTGTTTGAAGTAAAGAAAGTCTGCCCTGATGCCATCATCCTTCCCTCTGATTATGAGACGTACAGCCTCTTTTCCATCCGCATGTTTGACATCCTGAGACGGTTCTCTCCTGACGTGGAGGAATACTCGATTGACGAGGCTTTTGTAGACTTGACGGGGCTCAGAAGAAGCTTTCACGGTTCCTATGAATCTATTGCGGAGAAGATGAGGAATACAATTGAAACTGAGCTGGGTATCACCGTATCCGCAGGAGTCAGTTTATCCAAAGTCCTTGCGAAGATAGGTTCAAAGCACAAGAAGCCGAACGGGCTTACTATGATTCCGGGCAGGGAAATTCACCTGTTCTTGGGCAAGCTCCCTGTTGAGAAGGTTTGGGGAATAGGAGCGAATACGTCGGCGTTCCTCAAGAAACATGGTATCCTGACCGCTCTCCAGTTTGCTAAACGGGAAGAAGGATGGATACGCAGATATCTTTCGAAGCCCTACCGAGAGATATGGCATGAATTAAATGGCAGGAGCGTCTATCCCGTTGTCACGGAAACCAAGAACAGTTATCAGTCGATCAGCAAGGCAAAGACCTTCACCCCTGCCTCAAGGGATGAAACCTTTGTCTTCGCGCAACTGTCGAAGAACCTCGAGAATGCCTGCATCAAGGCGCGGAAATACCGCTTAGCTGCCACGCGTCTTATCGTTTTCCTGAGGCAACAAGACTTCACGAGCAGCGGTGTCGAAATTACATTGAGCAAGCCGAGTGCCTACCCGATTGAATTATTTGAACTCCTGCGAAACGGGTTTCAGCAAATCTTTGATGCCAAAGCCTTGTATCGTCAGACGGGTGTGGTGCTATCAGGGATGGTAGCAGAGAGCAGCATACAGTACACCTTGTTCGAAGATACAGCAAAAATTGAGAAAATGTCGAAAATATATGCGAGCATGGACAGGATTTCCGAGAAATATGGGAAGCATACAATCCAGCATGGCGCGAGTTTACCTGCGAAACTGCAGGCGCAGCATGAAGGGGAACGCGGAGATGTGCCTCAACGAAAAATCGCACTGTTCAAGGGGGAGAATAAGCGGCAGAGACTCGGGATGCCGCTATTGCATATAAAAGTTTGACGGATGCTTCTTCAGCGTCAGCGCTGCATGACGGTGTCCCCTTGCCGCAACGCAATAACGGCCCAGGAAAACCACAGAATCACGGTTATGGTCTTCCCCTGTAGACCTCGCTGTGCCCCCTGTGTTTTTGCCAATTTTCGCTATAATCTTTAGCCAACTCCTTTGAGCGGATGATCAGGAGGTTCTCCGCATTGTGCTCTTCGGCTGCCCTGGTAAAATTGAAAGACCCCGTGATGACCACTTCGTTATCAATGACAATGATCTTGTTGTGGGCCATAACGTGAGCCGAGTCAATGTACGTTGGTATTCCCGCGTGAGCCATAAAATCCCCGGCGTTATAGTTACGCGATTTATTCGATTT
>DASPUA010000142.1:0-4410 GCA_035623135.1 Thermodesulfovibrionales bacterium
TATGATCAGTAAGGGATAATCACATCATAGGCGGCCAATGCCTTGGCAATCTGTTCAGTGCTCATTTGTTCAAACTTGTTTTCAGGAGTATTGGAATATATCTTGGCATTCATGTCACCAAGCGTCTCGACATTGAGGTCATTTGCTTCATTGGAATGGAGTTTCTTGTCCATGATAAATACATTGATCTCATCATCTGCCAGGGTAAGCCCTACTGCCATCCTTAACGCCTCATCCTGCCTGTCCCTGACAAGGACCGCCACTTTCTTTGCCATGGTTTCCTCCCGGGTTTCTCAAGAACTTTTGTGTCTTTTTATCATAGTTGAAATAAATAGTCAAGACGTTAATTTTATGATAATAATTATAAATAACCGCAATGAGGGGGAGAGAGGACCCCCGCTTGGTTCACCCTTCTGTTATATAAAATAATTTTCCGTAAGAGATGTGGATAAGAAGGACGCATTTATTTCATAATAAAGAATGATGAAGCGTATTTCGGTTATTATTCCTAATTATAACAGCGGCACAACCATAGGAAAATGCTTGGAAGCAGCCTTTTCATCAACATATCCTGATTTTGAGGTCATTGCGGTGGATGATTGCTCAACGGATGGTTCGATTGAAATAATAAAAAGATTCCCGTGCATACTTGTGCCCTTTGACGTGCACTCTGGTGCCTCGAGGGCACGGAATGCGGGAGCTCAGCGGGCCACCGGTGACATCCTCTTTTTCATAGACGCGGATTGTATTCTCCAGAACAACGCCCTTTCGCTCGTAGCAAACGCGCTTGTGGGCGGAGGAAATAACGTGATCGGAGGAACCTACACTGCTATCCCGTATGATGACAACTTTTTCAGTACCTTCCAGTCCATTTTCATCCATTACGCTGAAACAAAAAAAAATGAACCGGATTATATTGCGACCCACGCCATGGCCATCAACCGCTCTCTCTTCATCAAAAGCGGAGGATTTTCTGAAGACTTTCTGCCTATCCTCGAGGATGTGGAGTTCAGCCACAGGCTCCGCAGGTCTGGACACTCACTCGTCATGTGCCCGGATATACTTGTGCAGCACGTGTTCAACTTTACGTTTACCAAATCCCTCAAAAATGCCTTTAGGAAGTCCCTTTTCTGGACAGAGTATTCACTCGCGAACAGGGATCTCTTCACAGACTCCGGCACAGCCTCCAGAGAGCTTAAGGCAAACGTCGTATCGTTATGTATCTCTCTTCTTTTGCTCCTTATTTCATTTATTTCCGTAAGGGTAATGCTTCTATACCTCCTCCCTTTCATCATCGGTTTCAATGTGTTCTTAAGCCGTGGACTGATCAGGGCTTTTTATCAAACAAAAGGGGCCCTCTTTGCAATAGGAGCAACCATTTACTATATGACGGTCTATCCCCTGGCAATAGGAGCGGGTGCCTTGACCGGGTTGCGGAGATACCTCTTTTCAGGTGGAAAGATATGATGTATTCGCCATTTCGCCATGCAGGGTCTGTTTTACGCAAGAGCCGCGCACTCCATCTTACCTTTTTTTTGACCAAGCGGTGTAATCTCAGATGCCCTTTCTGCTTCTATCTCAGCGGACAGGAAACCGCAGCTCAACGTTTGCATGAGTTGACTATTGACGAAATCAGGAAGATTTCCCTCTCCATGGGAAATCTCCTCTGGCTGGCCTTTTCCGGGGGCGAGATTTATCTCAGGAACGACCTTGTGGGGATAAGTGAAGTTTTCTATAAGAATAACAAACCGGCGATCATGCTCTATCCCACCAACGGTATGTTGCCTGAACTCATTCGTCAAAAAACTGAGCGGATACTCACGCTCTGTAAAAAGAGCGTGATTGCAGTAAAGCTTTCCCTTGATGGAACGGAGGAAATGCACGATGCACTGCGGGGAAGAAAGGGCAGTTTCCAGAAGGTCATGGCGACGTACCATGCACTGGAAGGGCTCATAGAGAAATATCCCCATTTCGAGCTTGGAATCAATACTGTTTTTTGCGCAGAAAATCAGGATTATATGGCGCAGATTATTGACGTCGTGGCAGGATTGAAGAACATCAAAACCCACACCATCTCCCTCATACGCGGCAACCCATCCCGTGAGCAGAGCAAGAATGTGGACATTGACAAATATCATAACGCGATTGACCTGCTTGAAAAAAACCTGAAAAAAGGGCTTTCTCCCACATATCGCTTCAGGGGCGCGAGAATCAAGGCAGCGCAGGACATCCTTCAGCGACGGCTTATCCGTAAAACCGCAACAGAAAAGAGACGTCTCATTCCCTGTTATGCGGGACGACTGAATCTGGTGCTCACAGAGACGGGCGAGGTGTATCCCTGCGAGCTCCTCGCACCACCCCTCGGGAACATACGAGACTATGGCTATAACATGCCCGAGATCCTCAGGTCCGAGAAGGCAAAAAGTGTCTTACGTTCAATAATGAATAAGCAGTGTTATTGTACCCATGAATGTTATTTCATGACCAATATCCTTTTTAACCCATCGCTCTATCCTGCACTTGCGAGGGAATATCTACAGATGTAACGGCATCTTTTTGGTCCGTGCAAGAAAGGGTGCGTTCCTGTTACCATACCACTATGAAAACCAGACTTGATCTCCACGTCCACTCCAAATTCAGCGGGGATACTGATGCCGAACCCGAGGAGCTTATCGTGCACGCCATAAAGCAGGGTCTCCACGGCATTGCGTTCACAGAACATTATTCCTATGAGGTTTCCGGCCCTCTGGACGACTTGAAGGAGAAGTATAAAGATAAGATCATGATCTTCAGGGGGGTAGAATTCTCAGCACTTGAAGGTCATTGCCTTATTTTTGGAGTGAATACCGATCCCCTCTCCATTAAGCACCTGCCCCTAAGAGAAATGATAAAGATCATGAATGAACTAGGAGGGGTAGTCATTCCTTCTCATCCTTACAGAAAGGGGAACAGCCTGGGTGATGTTATAAAAAATGTACCGGGTATCTGCGCGATAGAAGGCTATAACGGATGCAACATGCATCCCTATAACGCAAGGGCAATAGAAATGGCGAGGGTGCTGAACATTCCTTACACAGGAGGCTCTGATGCCCATTTGCCTGCAGAGGTGGGGTTATGCCTTACCGAATTCGAAGATGTAGTAACCCCCCACAATTTAATTCCCGTGTTAAAGAGGGGACACTACAGGGGAATTGATAACCGTTCCAGATACTCTCCGTCGCCTGCTATCTTCCCACTATAAATACCATTGCTTTGTATTCAGAAACCCAACCTAAGGGCACATACTCCCAGGAATATGAAAAACAGGTGTTACTGCGGGTCCTGAAACAGACAGGCATGATAATTCTCTAAGAGGCAGATGCGGTCTTGCCCCTTTTGAATAGGTCGCCCTTTGTACGGAGCCAGAACAGGCTCTTTACGCTTTTTGCAGCCATTTTGAGGTCATTGAGATTCCTTAGTTCAAGAAGCCTTTTGAGGATAAACGAAGGTCTTGAATAGAATCTCTTAAAGGCGATCTGGCGGAGTTTCAGAATCTCTTCCCTTGTCATGGTGTGAGGAACAAAGGCTGCTCCCTGATAGGTAAAGTCCGTAAGCTCCTCGGACATGCTCCCGTACGTATCCATGTGGTCATAGAGATAGGTGCCGGGAAACGGCGTAATCGCATGGAAATTCGCGATATCAGGGTTAAGGTCCAGAGCAAATTTTATGGTCTCAAGGCCCTCGGCAAAGGTCTCACCCGGAATTCCAAAGAGAAAAGGTGTGCTGACCCTGAGGCCCACATCCTTCGCAGCCTTGACCGCACTGCGTATCTGTTCAAGGGTGGTGCCCTTTCGTATCATGTTAAGGTTTTTCTGGACACCGCTTTCCGCACCAAAGAGGATAGCCCAGCATCCCGCCTCTTTAAATGCCTTAAGCAGTGGCTTATCAACCTGATTTACGCACGCGGACGCAAACCATGTCACATCAAGCCTTCGTTTCCTGATCTCCTGCGCAATGTTCATTGCCCTGCCATAATCAGCGGCCAGGGTATCGTCAATGAATTTGATCTCGCGATACCCTTCCTTCACGCAATGCTCGATCTCCTCAAGCACGTTTTTAACGCTGCGGTAGCGGATCCCGCTCTTCCTCTCTTTGTCGATCTGAAAACAATAGATACAATGCCTGTTACAACCCCTTGAGGTCAGCAAAACTGCCACAGGCTTCCTTCTGTAAGTAGCGGGCGGCGGAATATACCTGTTTGGATCACCCAGCAATTCCCTTGCCGGGAAGGGAAGGGAATCCAGGTCACCAATGAGTGGTCTTGGCGGGTTCTTGATAATGTTTTCGCCTTTCCTGAAGATAACCCCTTCCACACCCTCAAGATTTTTCCCTGCGGAGAGGTTTTCTATCATTTCGGGGACCGTACACTCT
>DASPUA010000143.1:0-6109 GCA_035623135.1 Thermodesulfovibrionales bacterium
GAGGTGGTGGAGGAGCGAATCGAAGAGGTGAGATCAGTCACAGTGGATGTGGCAGTAACGAGGGCGCTCTTCGGGATAAAGGAGTTCATCAAAAAGGCATCACCCCATGTGAAAGAGGGGGGAATATTCATAGTGAGCAAAGGGCCCAAGGTGAAAGAAGAACTCAACGGGATAAACGAGATGAAATGTGAGGTATTGACTCTCCCCCTGCCTACGACGCACATCAAGCGTTTTGTCGTGATCATCAGAAAAGAATCCTCTGATACGACACGAGAACAATCCCCACCACAATCCAGAGAGTATCACACATCAACAATCCACACCTTGTGCACCAATTCCGAATGCCGCCTAAGAAAAGCGGGATGCAGGGGATTTGAAGGCTGTCCAGGATTTAGTGCAAGGGAGTAATGTCAGGAACTTCGATTCATACCAGATTGTTGTGGGCTGGCATCTCCGATCCGGTGTCGAGAAGAATTGGGGACACAGCAAATGCGGAAAACGTAACTTTCACCCTTTCACTCCCCCTGTAAGCCTTCACAGTTCTTCATAATCCTTTCGCTGGATGATCACAATCCTTTGCTAGACTGTACCGATACAAAGAAAGAGAAAAACAGGGAAGGAGGTGAGGAAATAAAGGTAAAGGGTCACAGAGAGAATGTCCGCCTTTCGCCAAAGTGAAAAAAGTGTGGATATACAGACAAGACTGTGGTATAAATGATAACTGGTTGCACCATTATTCATAAGATATGGAGGGAATTCTGTATGGGAAAGGTTTTGGTGGCAGTAGTGATGGTGGTTTTTCTCGCAAGTAATGCCTTTGCGGTAATGGCAGGACAGGTCGTTGAGTACCAGGGAAAGGGAGCGGGAAAGGTCGTATTTGATGGCAGCACTCACGCAAACAAGGGCCTTGGGTGCAGTGACTGCCACCCCTCACCGTTTCAGATGAAAAAGGGCAGTACAGAGATTAAAATGGAATCCGTTAACAGACACAAAGCCTGTGGTGCCTGCCATGACGGGACAAAGGCCTTTAAAGCTGAAGACAAGAAGAATTGTGTGAAGTGCCATCAAGGCTTTAAGTAGGATGGATGCCTTTGCATAATAAGGGTTGTGTCTGCTTTTAAGTTCCGTGAGGATAAGGAAAGGCAGGGTGTCTGAGTAAAACAGGTGAGTTATCAAAGGAAAGGCCCTGAGAGGAGAGGCAAATGCAGGCGAAAGGAGCTTCGTATAGTGAGGGAGAGAAGGATACATACACGTAATCCGTTCGACCATGAGATAGAATGCAGTTTTGCTTCTGACACCACAAATGGAATATTTAAAGGTATTGGCATTGACATCAGTGAGCATGGACTCGGGATGTATGTCTTTCGGCCACTGAATAAAGGTCAGAAAATAATCATTAATGGAGGTTTCCAAAGCGCTCAGAAGGTGGGATTCATCAGATGGTGTGTTGCGTCTGGTGAAAATGGCTACAGGGCAGGAGTAGTTTTTGGCCACTCGTAAATAGAGCCCACCGCTTATTACTATTCCAGCAACCGCATGACTCCAAAATGACAATTATTATTAACCATGTAGCAATGCGCTTATTTATTGTTAGCTCTTCCTTGGTGTTCCACGTGGAACACTTATTGTATTGACATTCCTTGCCCTGCAGCCATATGATTCTGTTACCCTATAGAAACTAGAACCGGGGAACCAGAAGCCATGAGCATCTTATTTTTGTCAGACAAGGGATACTGTCTTCATCTCGAAAAGAGGACAGTAGCAAGAATAAGCAGGGGCCTTCCCATGGATAAGAGGCCTGACCTTGTCCTCTGGGTCTGCCACTTCCCTCTTCCCTCCCTTTCGGGCATACAGTGTCCTATCATGGCAAATGGAACTCAGTGCCCCCATAACGGCCCCTTTGGCACCAACTGAGCCTTAGGTGATACAAAACATATGTTCCACGTGGAACATATGTAACGCAGCGTAACACAGAAAGCAAAGGACTTCAGCCATTTTCGTCTCAAGACATGATGTCCTTAGCTTTCTGTATCTGTAGATTCTTGCCCTGCCATCTGCAACTCTGTTAGAATTACGGAAATGGCAAAAACCATAGCTATCGTAAATCAAAAAGGAGGGGTTGGAAAGACCACCACTGCCATTAATCTCGCTGCGTCCCTTGCCCTTGCAGAGAAGGATATACTTCTGGTCGACACAGACCCCCAGGGAAACTCCACAAGCGGGCTTGGCATAAACCGTCAAGAAGTGAGAAAAAGCCTTTACGATGCCTATGCAGGGAGGTGCACCACGGATGAAGCTGTGGTGCAAACCTCTATCCAGCACCTTGAGGTAATTCCTTCAACCGTTGACCTTCTCGGCGTTGAAGTGGAATTGGTAGGGCGGGAAGGAAGAGAGCATATTCTTTCCCAAATAATCGCAGGGTTGGAAGAGAAATACAAGTATATTCTCATAGACTGCCCCCCCTCTCTTGGCTTGCTTTGCTTGAATGCCCTGGTAGCAGCTGATTCGGTAATCGTGCCGGTCCAGTGCGAATATTATGCCCTCGAGGGGCTCAGCCTTCTCACAAGAACGCTCCAGCGTGTCAGAAACTCCTTTAACCCATCCCTCGAAATAAGGGGCATTCTCCTCACAATGTTTGACACAAGGAACAGTCTCTCCCACCAAGTTGCCCAGGAGGTGAAACACCACTTCGGAGAGAAGGTTTTCGACACCGTAATTCCCCGTAATGTGGCCCTTGCCGAAGCGCCAAGCCACGGCAAGCCCATAATGCTCTATGACGTTCGTTCCAGCGGAGCCCAAAGTTATCTTTCCCTGGCAAAGGAGATTCTCGGTGAAAACGGCTCTCGGTAAGGGCCTCGACTCTCTTCTGCCTGACAGGGCAGAAGATATCATCTCTATTGATGTTGACCGCATTATCCCCGGTGAGCAGCAGCCCCGTAAAGTCTTTAAAGATACAGCGCTCAAAGAGCTTGCAGCATCCATAAAAGAGAAGGGTGTTTTACAGCCCATAATTGTGTCGCGGACAGGGGACGGCACATTCAGGCTCATCGCCGGGGAGAGGAGGTGGAGGGCAGCATCCCTGGCAGGATTGAGAAAGGTGCCCGCCATGGTAAAGGATGTCTCGTCTGCGGATTCCCTCGAAATCGCGCTCATAGAAAATATCCAGCGCGAAGACCTCAATCCGCTGGAGATGGCGGAGGCCTTCCACAGACTGATCAAAGACTTTGATCTCAGCCAGGAAGAGCTCTCTGTAAGGGTGGGAAAAGAAAGGGCAACTGTGGCAAATTACCTCAGGCTCCTAAAGCTTCCTGGGGAGATAAAGAGTTTCGTAAATGATGGCACATTGACCATGGGACATGCCAGGGCTATCCTTTCCATCGAGGGAAGACCTGGTCAGGTCGAGGCAGCAAGACGGATAATTCATAAAGGATTGAGCGTCAGGGAGGCTGAGAATCTGGCAAAGACATGGGGAGCTGAAGGGAAAAAGAAGGCCCGTGTAAAGAAAAAAGACCCACAGATAGAGTCTCTCCAGGAAAAACTTATCCGTAGTCTTGGCACAAAAGTCCGTATCCACCACAAGGGCAAAAAAGGGGAAATTGTGATAGAATACTATTCCCTCGATGAACTTGACCGGCTTCTGGATATTTTGATGCCGCAATAACGGATAACAACACCATGAAAACCATTTCTCTTAATGTCCAGAAGGAGTTTTGTGAAGAATGTTCTCTCGCGTTGAGAAGGTTTATCGGTCATATGGACGGCGTGAACTCCCTTGATGTGGAAAAAGGAAAGATCGTGATACACTTTGATGACGGGAGGATCGCGGAAGAGGATATCCTGAAGATAACAAGGGAAAGCATAGAAAAACTTGGGTACAAAATGAGGTCTGATTGATTGAAGCATTCGGAAGCCTCTCAGTAACAAAGAGAGGTTGCCTTTTAATCGTGAATTCATGGGATAACCCATCCTCCTTCTGTAACATGTGTTAATCCAACAGCCTCTATCCTGCCCCTTTTGTTTGCAGCCAAAAAGACATGAAATGATATGATGACTCTCGCTGATCCGCGTGAAGAAGGGAAAGTAGTTTTTCAGCACAGAAGCCCTTTCATGTTCGAAGGAAAAAAGTTGACAATTATCGTTGTTAATGTTTTACTGTAATGGAATTTTCTGTTTTAAGGTAAAATACGCTAATCCCGAAAAAGCCAAACCCACTGTGAAGGGGGCGGAAAGCAACGGGTCTTTAAGAGGGACAGCCGGGCTGCCGAAGGAAGCGCATGGTTAGCCCGGCTTTTTTATGAACGAAACGGCATAATGGCCAAAACAGTGAGTGAAAAATACTAAAGGGAGGGGATGGGTTATTATGAAGAAGGTCAGCATAGTAGTGATGTGTGTCGTCATTGCCGGAATGATTTCAATTGCCTTGCCATGCCTCACGCAGGCTGCATGGATAGCTACGGATTATCAGTCATATGCGCAAGGGGATGTTGTAAAAATTACCGGGTTCGGTTGGCAACCGGGAGAATCTGTCTCGTTGGTGCTGTATGACAGCACTGATCTCGTTAATTCTTACTACACATTTGTTACCCCTGCTCAGGCGGACATCAACGGCATCTTTACCGATAGCGAGTATATAATACAACCGTCAGATGAAGGCAGGACGTTCCTCCTGGTGGCAGAGGGGTCGTCAGGTAGTTTAGCCCAGACAACCTTTGATGACGCCGGGGTTTTGCGTTCTTTTAAAGATGCCACACACAACATACCCCGTGATGCCTTTGCCTGGGGGGCGACGGTGTACGCGCGGGCCAGTGCCTTAAACTCAAGACCGTGCTGGCAAATCAAGTGGATAGACCCGAATAGCAATGTAGTTGCAACACACAACCTCGATGCCTCGACATTAAGCACCCGTAATGATTCTTTTGTCGTTCCTGCTTCGGGTCCGAGCGGGGTCTGGAGGGCTGAACTCTGGAGGCCTGATAATAATAGTGCATGCCCCAGCGCATTCACTGGACCCAACCCGCAGTACACTTTATATTTCGACGTAGCCCAGATTGTCATCATCGGCGCAGACAATTCCTACATAGCAAGTCATACTCCTGGTTTTAATTCAAACTCCAGCATTCTTTTCAAGTACACTCTGGATGTGAATAACGAATCGGGCGATATTGAGAAGACATTTGTGCGTTTCATTCTCCCGAGTTTTACGGGATATATCAAGTCAGCAAAGCTTCGCATGCGTGTCCTTGTCCCGCCCTCCAGTTCACGTACTTACAATATTAACCGTGTAACCGTCCCATGGGATGTCAATGTGATCAATTATACAAACCAGCCGCTCATTGCTGCAGGCCCTCCTACGGATTCCCAGCCCACACCAACTGGTCTTTCGGCTATAAACAGTTTGATGCGCTGGGATGTGACATCTGACGTGAGTGGCTTTGTCAACGGCTCGTTCCCCAATAATGGATGGCGGATCGTCGATTCAGCGGCAACAGATCCTGAAGGGATTTTCTATTCAACCGAGGCCAATACATTATTAGGCAATGAACTCGAAGGGCCGGTTCTGTTGATTGACGACCCCATAGCCTTTTCGGTTCCGACTATGACCGAATGGGGCATGATAATCTTTATGATCCTTGCGGGGCTCGGGTCTGTATATTACCTGAGGAGACGAAGAAGAGTGTAGCCCAGAATTCGTGACACTAGCGGAAAGGGCAGGAAATGTTATCCTGCCCTTTTTTGCATTGGACAAGACCTGGGATGATATAATAGAAAAGCCCGTTTGCATTAATTCGGAAATGATATCGAAAAAAAGCAAGAAGATAAAGGGTAAACAAGACAGAAGAGAGAAGGCCTCGGCAGGAATCAATATAGGGCGTTTTGTTGTGTCTTATCTTCTTTTAATGGGGATCTTTTATTTCTTGACGGTATTCACTCCCCTTACAAAGAGGATCGACATACAGAATGTATACACGAAGAGTGTGGTTTTGCTCTCTTCAAAGGTGTTGGGGCTAGTGGGCATCCCCTGCACATATAAAGAATCGATCATCAATCTGCCCGGCATTACCCTTGATGTCAAATTCGGGTGCAACGGGCTCGAAGTAGTAATGATATA
>DASPUA010000144.1:0-4036 GCA_035623135.1 Thermodesulfovibrionales bacterium
CGATGCATATCCTCTGCCTCTGTCCTCCGCTGAATTCGTGGGGATACCGGTTCATCACTTCGTCCTGGAGCCCCACACCCGTCAACAGACTCGCCACCTTTTCTTTGAATTCGGATTTTCTCGCGAGCGTATGTATTTTGAGCGGTTCTGCGAGGGTGTCAAATACCGTCATCCTTGGATTGAGGGATGCAAAGGGGTCCTGGAATATTATCTGTACCGATTTCCTGAATGCTTTCAGGGAGTCTCCCTTGAGCTCAAAGACGTTCTGGTCTTTGAAAAGAATTCTCCCTGAAGTAGGAGGTATTAATCTGAGAAGGAGTCTTGCAACGGTGGATTTGCCGCAGCCGCTTTCGCCCACGAGAGAAAAGACCGTCCCCTTTCTTAACGCAAAGGAAACCCCGTCCACGGCCTTAAGCCAGCCATGCCGTGCAAACGGACCCTTCCCCACAGGGAAGTATTTTTTCAAGTCTATTCCCTCGATGATTCCCATGTAATCTCTTCCGCCCTTATACAGCGCGCGTGCTGATCCGGAGTGATCTCTCTCAGGCTGGGCTCCTCTTTCGAGCAGTCAGGAATCACATAGGGGCATCTGTCCGAAAACTTGCAGCCCTGGGGAAGTGCATCAGGTCTTGGCACAGATCCTTTGATGGGTTTCAATGGTACCCCCTTAGTCTTAGGCAAGGATTCCAGGAGCCCCATAGTATAGGGATGTTGTGGGTTCTCCAACACCTTAGAGACATGGGACAACTCTACAATCCTCCCCGCATACATGATTGCGGCAATGTCCGCATTCTCTGCAATCACCCCTATGTCGTGTGTGATAAGCAATACCGCCATGTTTCGCTCCTCCCTCAGGTTTCCCAGGAGTTCCAGTATCTGTGCCTCTATGGTCACGTCCAGGGCAGTGGTGGGTTCATCGGCAATGAGGAGGGAGGGATTGCACGCAATCCCCATGGCAATCATTACCCGTTGACGCATACCGCCTGACATCTGGTGGGCGTACTCGTTTACCCTGATCTCGGGAGAGGGAATCTTCACTGCCCGTAAGAGTTCTACGGTCTTTTCCATCGCATTGTTCTTCGAAAGCCCCAGATGGGTGGTAATGACCTCCGATATCTGGTACCCGATGGTGAGTACAGGATTGAGGGAGGTCATGGGCTCCTGGAATATCATCGAGATTTCCTTGCCCCGGAGCCTCCGGATGGATTCTCTATCCATGGAGAGAAGGTTCCTGCCTTTGAAGGTGAGTATGCCGTCTGCGCGTGCACTTTCAGGCAGCAGTCCCATGAGGGCGAGAGCCGTGAGGCTCTTGCCGCAGCCGCTTTCGCCTACAAGGCCAAAAACCTCTGCCTCTTGTATTGTGAAGTTCAGGGTATTGACCACGGTTAAAGGACGGGATGAGGTGGTAAACGTAACGGAGAGATCCCTGACCTCAAGGAGGGACACTGCGTTTACATTTCCTCTTTTCTCAGAAGCTTGAGATAGGTCTTTGCCTCTTTCAGTTTTGGGTTATATTTCAGTGCATTCTCCCATTCCTCTATGGCAAGCCCTATCATGCCTTTCATATAATAGGTAAGGCCAAGCTGAACCCATGCCTGGCCGTAGTCAGGATTGAGATCCTTTGCCTTTGTAAAATGGACAAGTGCGTCTTCAAAATTTCCCTTGCTCCTGAGGGCGATCCCCATCTTTGTATGAAAATCGGCGGCCTTTGGATGGAGCCCCAGCGCCTTACGGTATTCCTCTATCGACTCATCATACATGCCAAAGTCAAGATAGATATTGCCGATCTTGTAATGTTCGTTCGCAAGCTTTCCTGCAGCAAAAGGGTCAAGGGATGAGGGAGTAGGATGGGCAATCTGAGCTGCAAGGGAAAACACTTCCTGGGCCTTCCTGAATTCACCCATCTCATTGTAGGTGATGGACAGGTTGAGAGAGGCCTCTGTGTACAAGGGGTTTATCTCAAGGGCCCGCCCAAAGTACTCGGATGCCTCCCGATACCTTCCTTTGAGGTGTGACATGATGCCGAGCTTGTTTAATACATCCGCATAGTTCGGATTGGCCCGTATTACATCTCTCAGGATTGGTTCTGCCTCGGCATACTTACCCGCGTCAAAAAGCTCTGTCCCCAGCTGATGCAGCTCATAGAGTTCTTGCTTCATGCTGTTGAGAGTATAGGGCGTGATCAATTTCTTTGTCAAGAGAATGGACTAATAGGTTGACCGAATTCTTCCTGTTCTCCTGTCAAAGAGGATTACATCGAGACGCCTGTCATTCCTATATATGTCTGCCTCTATGAATCTCCCTTTGTGGCGGAGATTTGTCGCCCTTAACCCCTTGTCCGCAAAATACTTTTCTATGAGCTGTTCCGCCTCTTGAGGTCCAATTTCATTTGTGCGTGTACCATACACCGTGCACCACCATTGCACATAATCGCCATACTGAGAAGCACCCTCTTGAGCAGCATAAAGGACAGATGCTGTCATTATCAGGAACAGAATTACTGCACATACACGACACATGCCTATACGCCCCTTTCCTATATCTAACTAAGAAAGTTTGAAGGAAATATGAATATTGGAGATATCATCTGCCCCCGTGATTTCAACCACCTTGTCCTTGGATGAAAGACCTTTGAGTATGCGAAAGGCGCTCCTCCGTATGCGAAAGGCTTCCGACAGAACCTCTACCAACTGTTCATTCGCAGCCCCGCCCACTGGGGGGGCGGTGAGCTTCACCTTCAGTCCCTCAGGGGTGATTTCGATCCCCTTTTTCGATGAGCGGGGTAATACCCTCACCTTGAGAATAATACCATGCGATGTCTTTTTAAAAGGTATCTGCATATCTCACCTGCATATGCCGGGCCGCCACAGGAAACGCTTACTCTTCCTCATAGTGCGTGACCTTTCATCGGCAACCATAGGGTGAATGTTGTTCCTTTACCAGGAGAGCTTTTTACATCAACCCACCCCCCCATCACATTAGTGAGTTCTTTCACAAGGGCAAGCCCTATGCCCGCGCCTCTGTCCCTTGCATCTGTCCCCCTGAAGAACCTCATGAATATTTTGGGAATTTCCTCGTCTGGTATCCCTTGCCCTGTGTCACTCACCATCACAAAAAAATCACTGTCTTTGCTGCCGTACTCAATCATGACACCGCCTTTGTCGGTAAATTTCAGGGAATTGGAAAGGACATTTTTCATGATCATGTCGAGTTTCTCAACATCAGTGACCACTTCCAGATCTCCCCTTTCCGACAAGGAGAAGCTGAGGCCCTTCTCACGGAATATGGGCCCCATCCCGGATACCGTGCCCTCCAGGAACTCCTTTAGGTTGATACGGACATAGTTACCACGGGAAAAGAAACTCGCCTCTGCCTTTGCGAGGTCTTCGATCCCTTCGACGAGCCTGGTCAGCCTTTCCACCTCCGCCCTAATGTTTTCGAGTCCGCCGGGAATGTTTGTGACTACTTTGTCTATCATTGCTTCCACCTGCGCCTTCATCACTGCAAGGGGAGTTCTCAGTTCATGCGCGATATTGGAGGTGAGGTGCTTTCTCAGAGATTCCTCCTTCTGGAGCGCCTCGGCCATATAATTAAAGCTCTCGGAAAGCCTGCCTATCTCATCAGGGGATACCGGTGTCACCCTGATGCTGAAATCGCCCTCTGCGATTTTCCCTGCCGCCAACTTCAACCTGCGTAGAGGCCTCGAAAGATTGAGGCTGAAAAAGACCGCCATGGCGATGGCGCTCAGGCCTGCGACCACAAAGGAGAGGAGCAGGAAGTTCCTGCCCCTCTCCTTGAATATGTGCTCCTTTTTCTTTATGGCTCCCCCCCTCGTTAACGGCCTTACGAAGAGCGTTCCGATTTCCCTCCCTTCACTATAGAGGGGGTATTGCTCATACTCTCCCTCGGCAGAGTGGGTGTGAATGATGGATTCCATTCTCCGCATCATGGCAGGGGGCAGCGAAGCCATGACCGTATGGGAGTCTATGATTTCTTTTCCTCCCGAGTCTTGAACCTTGATGTCGAACCCGAGCAT
>DASPUA010000145.1:0-5137 GCA_035623135.1 Thermodesulfovibrionales bacterium
GGCCAGCCGCTTAGGACCTATCGCCATTCTCCCAATACCGGTTCCCGCAAATCATGGGCTGCGGGCGATGCCACGGCCCGTGGTGTGAGACTGGCGCTCATGGCATTGAAGGGCGAGATGGGGTATCCCTCTGCGCTGACCGCAAAGACGTGGGGCTTCTACGATGTCCTTTTCAAGGGCAATGAATTCAGGTTCCAGAGGCCCTACGGCTCCTACGTGATGGAGCATGTGCTCTTCAAGATATCCTTCCCTGCAGAATTCCATTCACAGACTGCGGTGGAGTGCGCCGTGATCCTGCATGCCGCTCTTAAGAAGAAGGGTATCAGTGCTGACGATATCAAGAAGATTACCATCCGCACCCATGAGGCGGCAATCCGCATCATCGATAAAAAGGGTCCGCTCAACAATCCTGCTGACCGGGACCACTGTATTCAGTACATGGTCGCAGTGCCCCTCATCTTCGGCCGCCTCACTGCTGCCGACTATGAGGACAATGTGGCTGCTGACCCGCGCATTGATGCGTTGCGTGAGAAGATCGAATGCGTCGAAGATCCTCAATTCACAAGGGACTACCATGATCCTGAAAAACGCTCCATTGCCAATGGCCTCACCGTGGAATTAAAAGACGGCACCACACTGCCTGAAGTTGTGGTGGAATATCCCATAGGCCATCGCCGCCGCCGCAAGGAGGGAATTCCTGTGCTGGCGGAGAAGTTCAGGACAAACCTTGCGCGCCGTTTTCCGCTGAAGCAGCAGAAGGCGATCCTTAATATTTCTCTGGATCAGTCAAGGCTTGAGACAATGGCAGTGAATGAATTCGTTGATTTGTTCGTGATCTGATGGGATGGATGAAAGGGATACGATAATGAACCATAATCTCTTCAACTCTCTTAGCGAATTTGATCTGGACAATGGCAAGAAAGGAAGGTTCTATTCCCTCCCTGCATTGGAAAAGGAGGGAATAGGCAGGATTTCCCGCCTCCCCATTTCCCTCCGCATTGTACTGGAATCAGTACTGCGGAACTTTGATGGAAGAAAGATCACTGAAGAACATGTGAAACAGATATCGGGCTGGAAGCCCAATGCCCCCCGCACAGAAGAGATCCCCTTTGTGGTAGCGCGCATCATACTTCAGGACTTCACCGGCGTTCCTCTGCTCTGCGACCTGGCAACCATGCGGGGTGTTGCCTTGCGGATGGAAAAAAAACCCGGGATCATCGAGCCCCTTGTTCCCGTAGATCTGGTTGTGGACCACTCTGTCCAGATCGACTGTTACGGCGAAGCAGGCGCACTCAAGAAGAATATGGAAATGGAGTTCCACCGCAACAGGGAGCGTTATGAGTTTTTGAAGTGGGGAATGAATACCTTCAGGACATTCAAGGTCGTGCCGCCGGGCATAGGGATTGTGCACCAGGTCAACCTCGAATACCTGGCACGGGGCGTTCACAAAAAGGGTGACCTGTATTATCCTGACACCCTTGTGGGCACCGACAGCCACACCACTATGATCAACGGCATCGGAGTGGTTGGATGGGGAGTGGGCGGCATTGAGGCAGAGGCAGGGATGCTGGGCCAGCCGCTCTATTTCCTTACGCCTGATGTAGTGGGCGTAAATCTTAAAGGAAAATTGAACAATGGAGTCACCGCCACTGATCTTGTCCTTACCGTCACAGAAATGCTCAGGAGGGAAAAGGTGGTCGGCGCCTTTGTGGAGTTCTTTGGCAAAGGCACTTCTTCCCTGACCCTGCCTGACAGGGCCACTGTGGCGAACATGGCACCTGAATACGGCGCAACCATGGGCTTTTTCCCTGTGGATGACGTCACCGTGGATTTCCTCATTGGAAGTGGCCGTACTGATGATGAAATCTCGGCGTTCAGGTCATACTTCAAGGCCCAGGGGATGTACGGCATACCAATGGAAGGTGAAATTGCCTATTCAAGGGTCCTCGAACTTGACCTCTTTTCTATCAGGCCGTCTGTTGCCGGTCCGCGACGTCCGCAGGACCGCATAGATCTCCCTGATCTCAAGCAAAGGTTTAGCGACCTTTGCACCAAACCGGTTGCTGAAAACGGTTTTGCCAAAAAGCATGATGACCTCCCTAAACGCTTTGCAACAGGGAACGGTATGGAGGTGGGTTCCGGTGATGTGATCATCGCAGCCATCACTTCCTGCACCAATACCTCCAATCCGGCAGTGCTCATTGCCGCAGGGCTCCTCGCAAAGAAGGCTGTGGAGAAGGGCCTGACCGTGAGAAAAGAGGTCAAGACTTCCCTTGCTCCTGGATCGCGGATCGTGACAGGGTATTTGAAGGACGCGGGTCTCCTGATGTATCTCGAAAGGCTTGGATTCTATGTGTCTGCCTATGGATGCACCACCTGCATCGGGAACGCAGGGCCTCTGGATAAGGCCATAGAAGAGACCATCATTCAGAACGACCTCGTCTGTGCTGCGGTGCTTTCGGGCAACCGCAACTTCGAGGCCCGCATCCATCCTAATCTCCGCGCCAACTTCCTTATGAGCCCTCCCCTTGTGGTAGCTTTTGCCATTGCCGGAACCATACTGAGGAATTTGGAGAAAGAGCCTCTTGGCATCGGCATGGATGGCAGGGAAGTTTTTCTGAGGGATATATGGCCGACCAACCATGAGGTTGCATCGCTCATGAAATTTGCCGCAGATCCAGAAACATTCCGCCGTCTCTATTCTGATATGACCAAAGACCATGTGCTGTGGAACAACATTTCATCGTTTTCAGGAGAGGTCTACAACTGGCCAAAATCAACCTACATTGCGGAGCCCCCTTTCTTCGAGGGTTTTACACTCCAGCCCGGAGGGGTAAAGGACATCCTTGGCGCCAGGAGCCTTGGTATATTCGGAGACGCTGTTACCACTGACCATATAAGCCCTGCAGGTTCAATAAAAGAGGACTCGCCCGCAGGGAGATACCTGAGTGAACACGGTGTGGGAAAGGCTGATTTTCAGAGCTACGGCACCCGCCGTGGAAACCATGAGGTTATGGTTCGCGGCACCTTTGCCAATGTGCGCATCAAAAACTTGATGCTTCCTCCCAAAGATGACGGTACCCGGTGGGAAGGGGGAATCACCCTGTTGCAGCCTTCAGGAGAGCAAATGTTTATTTATGATGCTGCCATGAACTACATGGCCAAGGACACACCCACTGTGGTGTTCGGAGGCGAAGAATACGGAACCGGTTCGTCCAGAGACTGGGCAGCCAAAGGCACACAGCTTCTGGGAGTGAGGGCGGTCATCGCAAAGAGCTTTGAGCGCATACACAGGTCCAATCTTGTGGGCATGGGGGTTCTTCCCCTCCAGTTCAAGAAAGATGATTCGGTCAAGTCCCTTGGTATAGAGGGGGATGAGGAGTTTGACATTACAGGGTTGGGTATTCTCAGACCCCAGCAGGACGTGACCCTGATGATCAGGGGAAAGAACGGCAGCAGGAAGGAAGTGAAACTTCTCTGCCGCATTGACACCGCCATAGAAGTGGATTATTTTAGGCATGGAGGAATCCTTCCCTATGTGCTGCGGGAACTTATACAGGGGCATAAAGATGAACCGAGGTGATATAATCACAGGCAAAGGCTTATGCGTGGTCACCCAGTGCAGGCCTTCAGCTGTGACTTTTTATCCTGGCGATACAATAGTAATGACACAAAGAAAAGTGAGGAGGAGGTAACTGATGGGAAAGTATAACGAGGTTTTTGAAAGGAGCATAAAAGACCCCTCAGGGTTCTGGGGAGAGGCTGCAGGGTTGATTGACTGGTACAGGAAATGGGACAAGGTTCTTGATGACTCCCGCAAGCCATTTTATCGCTGGTTTGCAGGTGGCGAGCTCAACACCTGTTACAATGCCCTCGACAGGCATGTAAAGGGAGGCAGGGCAAACCAGATCGCCCTTATTTATGACAGCCCTGTAACCAATACGATCGAGAAATTCACCTATGCAGAACTTCTTGATATGGTGGCCCAGTGTGCGGGCGCCCTGAAGGGACTTGGTGTGGCGAAGGGAGATACGGTCATTATCTACATGCCCATGATTCCCCAGGCAGTGGTCGCCATGCTCGCCTGTGCCCGCTTGGGAGCTATCCACTCAGTGGTGTTCGGGGGGTTCGCTCCCCACGAACTGGCAATCCGTATCGACGATGCGAAGCCCAAGGTGATACTCTCAGCATCAGGTGCAATGGAGGTAAACCGTATCCTCGAGTACAAGCAGATGCTTGACAAGGCCTTTGATCTCGCCACACACAAACCCGAAAAATGCATCATCTTCCAGCGGCACTTTGTGAAAGCACCCCTTATCAAGGATCGTGACATTGACTGGGAGCATCTCGTTTCAGAAGCCCAGCCGGCTGACTGCGTGCCTGTAAAGTCCACTGACCCTCTTTATATTCTCTACACCTCTGGGACGACCGGAATACCAAAGGGCATTGTCAGGGACAATGGCGGCCACGCGGTGGCATTGAGATGGAGTCTTGAACACATCTACGATACCAAACCAGGCGAGGTCTACTGGGCTGCCTCAGATGTGGGATGGGTGGTCGGCCACTCGTATATCGTGTATGGTCCACTTTTTACCGGATGCACCACGATTCTGTATGAGGGGAAATCTGTGGGCACCCCCAACCCCGGCTCATTCTGGCGGGTCATTTCCCAGCATGGAGTCAAGACCCTGTTTACTGCCCCCACCGCCTTTCGTGCCATAAAAAGAGAAGACCCCATTGGCGAATATGTGAAGAAGTATGACCTCTCGGGATTCAAGTACCTCTTCCTTGCAGGTGAGCGTCTGGACCCTGATACCTACCACTGGGCTCATAAGCTTCTTGATAGACCAGTGATTGACCACTGGTGGCAGACCGAGACAGGATGGCCCATTACTGCGAATTGCATGGGAATCGAACAGTTCCCCATCAAGCCAGGCTCATCCACAAAGCCTGTCCCGGGTTTTAATGTCCAAGTTCTTGATACCACAGGCAATCACCTCGGGCCAAAGGAGGAAGGGCTTGTGACTGTGAAGCTTCCGCTCCCTCCCGGGACATTGCCCACACTCTGGAATGCGGACGACAGGTTCCTCCAGTCATATATGAAGACGTTCGAAGGGTATTATTTTACGGCGGACGG
>DASPUA010000146.1:0-9498 GCA_035623135.1 Thermodesulfovibrionales bacterium
TCATCTTTTCACCTCCTTTCATATCGTTCTTTCTCTTTTCGTCGCTCTTATCTTATCAAGGAATTGTGAATGTTCAGCGAAAGAATTATGAAGAATTGTGAATAGTTACAGAGGGAGTGAAAGGGTAAAGGTTGTCCTCTTTCCATATTCACTGCGTGCCTCTATCGTTCCACCATGGGCATCTACGAGCTCCTTTACGATGGTGAGCCCGAGACCAAGCCCCCCTTCTGAAGCCTTGTAGAATCTTTCAAAAATGAAGGGAAGATCCTTCTGCGTTATCCCGCACCCATTATCAATCACCTCTATTATTACGTCTGATTTGTTTCCGGCGGCTTCAATACGCACATTGCCACCTTTATCAGTGGCTTTCAGCGAATTGCTCACAAGGTTAATGATGATCTGGCTCAGCTTGTCAGGATCTGCACGAACCCTTAGATTGTCATCGCATCGTAGTTGAATCGCCACGCCCTTATCCTGAAAGATTCTGGAGAACCTCCCTACAATACTGTTAAGGAAAGGTCCTAGATCAAGAACCTGTTTATTGAGAGTGAGACCGCTTGCCTCAGCCCGGGAGAGTTCCTCGATTCCCTCAAGGATACTTCTGAGTCTGCCGATTTCTGCGTAGAGCGACTGGAGATGGTCTTTGTCCATGGGCATAAATCCGTCAATCATTCCCTCGAGTTCTCCACGTATGGCGCTAAGGGGTGTTCTGAGTTCATGGGCTATGTGCGAAGTGAGTTTCTTCCTGAGAGACTCCTGCAGTTCGAGGGCCTGCGCCATTCTGTTAAAGGCAGCCGATAACCTGCCTATTTCGTCTTCACTGCTCATGACCACCCTGCTCCTGAGATTCCCCTCGGCAATCGCGGTAACGCCCTCTGTAAGGCCGTGAATCGGCCTGGTTAACCTTCGCGAAAAAATGACGCTCAGGAGAATGGCAAATCCTCCCAGTGCGAATAGTGTCAGAGAGAGCAGCCTGTTCGAACGGGTTATGAATATCATCTCCTTCCTGGACCTCAGGAACTTCAGCTCAACTCTCCCTATTTCCTTACCAGCATAAAAAAGCGCATACGGTTCATAGTTGTCCTTGGTGTCTCTAACCCTCAACTCTGAAATTGCCTCGATCCTCTTCCTCACAAGCGGCGAAAGGGTATTGGCAGCTCCCTCTGTGTCAATGATTACATTGCCGTCTGCGTCATGCAGCCTCATATCGAAGCCGAGCATAAGAGCCCAAATCGTATTTTCGATAATCTCCGGGTTTGCCCACACGCCATACTTTTCATAGGTGCTTTCAAGAGAGGCTGTTATCCAGTAAGCCCTGTCCTCAAGCTGGCCTTCGAGATATCCCCTGAAGTCTTGTACCATAAGCTCTCTCACAATCAGGGACGAGGACAAGGCAACCACAGAGACAACAAGGGAAAGGAGAAAGAATTTTACCCACAGCTTTTTAAACATCCTTCTTCCCTGTGAAACGGTAGCCCACACCATAAATGGTGAGTATGAGAGAAGGGTGCCTGGGATCATCCTCAATCTTATGCCTGATATTCTTGATATGGGCATCAATGCTTCTCTCATATCCTTCAAACTGATATCCCAGGGCTTTTTCCACAAGTTCGTCCCTTGTAAAGACTTTCCCCGGATGGGATGCGATGGTATAGAGCACCTTGAACTCCGTTGGAGTAAGATTTACCGGGAGGCCCTTTTTCTTCACAGTATACGTATGACCGTCAATGACGAGGAGGCCGCCATTGAAATTCATTGGCTCCGCAGCGGTCAGGTCCCTTTTCTGGGCCCTTTTGAGCACTGCCTTGACCCTGCAGACCAACTCCCTGGGGCTAAAGGGCTTCACCACATAATCATCAGCACCAAGGGCAAACCCTGCAACCCTTTCTTCTTCGGAGGATTTTGAAGTAAGCATGATCGTGGGGAAATCCCCCATTTCCTTCAGCTCCTGGCATACAGTTTCACCACCGGTATCCGGCAGCATGAGATCAAGGATAACCGCAAGAGGTTTCTCCTTGAGTGCAAAATTCACGGCGTCCTTCCCTTTTTCGAAATGAACGACCCTGTATCCAGCGCCTTCAAGATAGACCTTTACAACCCTGGCAATTTTCGTGTCATCTTCAATGAGGAAAATTGGTTGAAGCAATGCCTGTTCCTCCCCTGTTGACTACGCGCACCCTATTGCGAGTCACGGGGCCCCTCCACGATACCCTGCACCATGCGTTTTGCCTTTCATGCACAATTGTTTTTTACCCTCTAGTATACTGCAAATTGCGGTGGGCCTGGTACTTTAAAGGGTCTCTTGTTTTGGGGCAAGGGCTGGCCCGTGGCGGGGAGGATACTTAAGTGTCCTATCGGGATTTCTTGTGATATTGTATATTAATTTTATAACATATACTCGCATGATCAGGAGCAAGGGTATCGGTTTTTCCGCAACAAACCAGGGTTCCTTTTCCCACCTTCTTACGGGTCTTCACCATGGATGAAATGACAGAGGTAAGATCAAAGCCACCCTCAACGCAGCCCTTTATAACACACTCCATATTGAAATATGCAGAATCTGTAGGAAGGACATGCACAGTACGCAGCATGAGAAGCTGGTTGACTGCCTTTTGATAATAGGTCATGTGAATTACTATCTCAGAAACATCGGGAAACCGTTCAGAAAGAACCCCGGTTGCAAGCCTGTTCTGTTTGCTTAGTTCCCTTCTGGCTGAATAGTTTTGTTTGTGTACCATTTCTCCGTGTCTGTTAACCCCTCATAGGAGAAAGCCCCTTCTCACGCGAAGGGACTTTCTTGGTTATTTATCTATTAATGTTTCACTACATTAATGGCCTTTGGACCCTTCGGCCCATTTTCAATATCGAAACTCACCGCATCACCTTCGGCAAGAGACTTGAAACCGTTACCCTGGATGGAAGAATAGTGGACAAACACATCGCTACCGTCTTCACCAGTGATAAAGCCGAACCCTTTGGATTCATTGAACCATTTTACTTTGCCATTTGACATTTCCTGCACCTCCTCACATATAAACTAAGTCCCAGAGTGACCAGCCCCTTCAACAAAAAAGGCCACAAAGCTAAAAGTCTTTGTGGCCTTATCAGTTACAAAAACTTCTGAAACTTGGGTTTATAATGGCATATTTGTGAATAAAATGTCAACCTTTTTCCACCATTGCACGCATGATGATCAACGAGATCTTGAGCATTCCCAATCTCCTCCATGATATAATGTTCTATCCAACCACGAAGGAGGGGACATTGGCAAAGCATTCAGGAGCATACAAAAGCGAAAAAAGGAGAAAAGAGCTTTCCCGTCAGAAAAAACGTGAGGAGAAGCTCCAGAGAAGACTTCACAAGGGGCTCGACACCAAACAGGAAGTCGAACAGGACGTTACCCATAATCAAGTTTCGCAAGATGAAAAAGCGAGCGGCAGTGCCTAGTGTGGTATGCAGTAAGTCGATATAACTTGTCGTTCAATAGATGATTTTCATCACTGTCCCAGATACCTGCATCTATCCTAAAAAATCAGACATGAAGCCATGAGGCTCCCCCCTTGGATAAAGACAAAACATTTTACCGGACTTCACTCCACCAAACAGATATTGAGAAGCCATGGAATCTCCACGGTCTGCGAAGAGGCACGATGTCCTAATATTGGGCTCTGCTTTTCGAAACCAACAGCCACCTTTCTTATCCTTGGCCCCCACTGTACAAGAAGGTGCGGTTTCTGCTCAGTGGACTCTGCATCCCCTCCCCTCTATCCACCTGAAGCGGACGAACCGGAAAGGGTCGCCCGTACTGCACAAGAGATGGGCCTGAAGTACGTAGTGATCACATCAGTCACCAGGGACGACCTTCCAGATGGGGGAGCCCTCCACTTTACACTCACGATAAAGGCATTAAGAGATGTTTTGCCGGACACAGGGATAGAGGTCCTGATCCCAGACTTTAAGGGAGACAGAGGTGCGCTGAAGATAGTCCTGCGTTCCGAGCCCGATGTAGTGAACCACAATGTTGAGACAGTGCCAAGGCTTTATCCCATAGTGAGGCCGCAGGCAGACTATGAACGCTCATTGCGTGTCCTGGGAATCGCCAAGAAAGAGGCTCCCCACATCCGCACAAAATCGGGAATTATGGTGGGTCTTGGTGAGACCTTCGAAGAGGTTGTTTCGGTAATGAGGGACCTTTCTTCAGTAGGGTGCGATTTTCTCACTGTTGGCCAGTATCTGAGACCCTCAAAGAAGAATCTCCCTGTTGTAGAGTATGTTGCACCTGGCATCTTCATCGATTATAAAAAAGCTGCCTTAAGAATGGGCTTTAAGGGTGTTGCCTCCTCTCCGCTGGTGAGAAGTTCCATGAACGCAGAGGAGATGTTTTTGTCTTGAATTTGTTATATTAATTGGTACATACCATATATAGCTAGAAGAAAAGGAGTTCTGGATGTCAGAGTTCAACAGGATAAAACGGCTCCCCCCTTACGTATTTGCCATAGTAAACCACCTGAAGATGGAGGCAAGGAGAAAAGGCGAGGATATCATAGACCTCGGCATGGGGAATCCCGATCTCCCTACACCAAAACATATCGTGGATAAATTGTGCGAGGCAGCCAAGAACCCGAAAAATCACCGTTATTCTGCATCTAAAGGGATAACCCAACTGAGAGTGGCAATAACCGAATGGTACAACAGACGGTATAATGTCAACCTAGACCCTGAAACCGAAGTGGTCATCACCATTGGAGCTAAAGAGGGTTTGAGCCATCTCGCTTACGCTACGCTGGGACCTGGCGATGTGGTGATGACACCCACCCCTGCATATCCTATCCATCCTTACAGTGCCATACTTGCAGGCGCTGAAGTGAGGTACATACCTACGGGGAAAGGGTTTGACTTTTTTGAAGAAATGGAAAAGGCATACAAGTCATTATGGCCGAAACCTAAGCTGCTCATTATAAATTTTCCCCATAATCCCACCACTGAGTGCGTTGACGCCCCTTTTTTCAAGAGGATTGTGGACTTTGCGAAAGAGAACAACATTATGATAGTCCACGATTTCGCATATGCCGACCTCTGCTTTGACGGATACGCTGCTCCCAGTTTTCTTCAGGTTGCTGGCGCCAAAGACGTGGGGGTTGAATTCTTCTCGCTGACAAAGAGTTATTCCATGGCTGGATGGAGAGTGGGATTCTGCTGCGGGAACAAAGAGATGGTAGGCGCGCTCACAAAGATAAAGAGTTATCTGGATTATGGCATGTTCCAGCCAATACAGATCGCGAGCATTATCGCCCTGAGGGGGCCACAGAATTGTGTAGGGGAGATCAGAGAGACTTACGAATCCAGGCGGGATGCGCTCATTACAGGCCTCCATAAGGCAGGCTGGGGTATAGAACCACCAAAGGCAACCATGTTTGTGTGGGCTGAGATTCCGGAACCTTTCAAGAAGATGGGCTCCCTCGAGTTCAGCAAATTTCTCATCAGGGAAGCATGCGTTGCTGTTTCGCCTGGAATCGGGTTTGGAGATGGGGGAGAGAGCTTTGTGAGATTCGCCCTTGTGGAAAACGAACATAGGATAAGACAGGCTGCCAGAGGAATAAAAAAGGCACTCCATGGAAACCATCCTCATCGTTGAAGACAAAGACTCCATGGCCAAAATGCTGCAGGAGACCATGGAGACCGTGGGGTATCATCCACTTATAGCCAGGGATGGAACAGAGGGCATCAGAAAGATCCGTGAGAACAAAATAGACCTCGTACTTTCGGACCTGAAACTTCCGAAGAAGGATGGCATGGATGTGCTCAGGGCAGCAAAAGAGGAAAACCCGATGCTGCCGGTGATCATGATGACCGCCTTTGGCACCGTAGACGTAGCCGTAAAGGCCATAAAAGAGGGCGCTTTCGACTTCATCACAAAACCCTTTGACACAGATCACCTTCTCCATCTTATAAGAAAAGCCATGGAGACCCAAAGGTTGGTGACAGAGAATATCCTTCTGAGGGATGAGATCTCTTCAATGAGAGGCATGCCCACAATCATTGGCAAGTCCGGAAAGATCCTTGAGGCTGAAAAAAAGATTCAAAAGGTTGCGTCAACAAAGGCAACAGCCTTTATCCTCGGCGAAAGTGGAACAGGAAAGGAACTATTCGCGAGGGCCATCCATTGTTTGAGTCCAAGAAAAGACTTTCCCTTTGTCCCCATCAATTGCGCTGCCATACCAAAAGAACTCCTGGAATCAGAACTTTTTGGATACGAGAAAGGGGCATTCACCGGAGCAGAGGCAAGGAAACTCGGCAAGTTCGAACTGGCACATAAGGGAACTATATTCCTTGATGAGATCGCTGAGATGGATCTTTCTCTCCAGTCAAAAATCCTGAGGGTTATACAAGAAAGTGAGATAGAACGTCTCGGGGGGCTAAAGCCGATTCAGGTCGATGTGCGGATTATTGCCGCAACCAATAAGGAGATCGATATCGCAGTCGCCGAAGGGAGATTCAGGGAAGATCTTTATTACCGACTCAATGTCTTCCCAATAAGGATCCCCCCTCTCAGGGAAAGGGTTGAAGACATTCCCCTGCTGGTGGATTTCTTTATAAAAAAATATTGTGCTGAAATGAAGAGCGGGACAAAAAAGGTCTCTGAAGAAGTGTTTACGATCCTCAGGGCCTCTCCTTGGAAAGGGAACGTCAGGGAACTGGAAAACACAATAGAACGAGCCGTAATTCTCTGTGACGGCCTTACGATAACCCCTGAACATATTTCTTTGAACCCAGTTCCCGCAAACTCAAGCCCCGACATATTACCCATGAACGGCACCCTTGAAGATACGAGAAAAGTGGCGCTTCGCCTAGCAGAGAGCGAACGAATTAAGAAGGCATTACAGGAAACAAAGGGCAATAAAAGCAGGGCTGCGGAACTCCTTGATGTGAGCTATAAGACCCTCTTGACCAAGATAAAAGAATATGGCATTGAATAACACAAAAGAGAGGCTTCTATGGTAAAATAGCTTACCTCAGAAAAATCAGCTTTGTGGATGGAAATTCAAGAATAATGAGTGCCGCTTCTGTACATTTTCTTAAGTGTTCTCTATTGTTATTTGAGAATTGTCCAAACGGACGGAGGATATAGATGTCAGGACATTCTAAATGGGCCCAGATAAAGCATAAAAAAGCCCATACCGATGCAAAGAGAGGGAAAATATTTACCAAGATCGTGAAGGAAATCTCTGTTGCGGCGAGGATCGGCGGGGGGGATCCTTCTGGCAATCCAAGACTTAGGCTTGCCATCGAAAAGGCAAAAGAGGTGAATATGCCCCACGATAACATCAAGCGGGCGATCATGAAAGGTACGGGGGAACTTCCGGGAATGTCATATGAGGAGTTCACCTATGAGGGGTACGGGCCAGGAGGCGTCGCGGTACTCATAGAAGCACTTACTGATAATAAACAGAGAACTGTCTCAGAGATCCGGCACATCATGTCAAAACATGGGGGAAATTTGGGGGAAGCGGGATGCGTGGCATGGATGTTTCAGCAAAAGGGATATCTCCTCGTGGACAAGAGCAAGGTTGATGAGGATACCCTCATGACTATCGCTCTTGATGCCGGTGCTGAGGACATGAGAAATGATCCGAAGGAAGACAATTATGAGGTCATCACCTCACCTGAAGACCTCACCAGGGTCAAGAACGCTCTTGAAACTGCGAATGTGACCGTTTCTTTTGCAGAAACGACCATGCTTCCAAAGAGTTATGTCCTCCTTGAGGAGAGGGCTGCAGAACAGATGCTGAAACTCATAGAGCTTCTCGAGGAAAACGAAGATGTCCAGAATGTATATGCCAATTTCGATATTCCTGACGAGGTTATGACAAAGGCTGACAGATAAGATGACCCCCATCCGTACCATCATAAAAAGAAGATTTCTTGCAGGGCTTGTGGTGTTAATTCCCGCCATACTGACCGTCAAGGTGATTGTCTGGTTTTTCATGTTTGTGGATGACCAGCTTGGTTTCATGTTTGATAAGCTCTTTAATGCCCATATCTACGGGTTCGGGTTTCTCTCTGCGGTAACCATAGTTCTTTTAGTCGGTGTAATTTCTACGAATGTGTTCGGAAAGTGGACGATAGGGGTCATGGACAAGCTGTTCCTCAAAATCCCTGTGTTCAAGGGAATTTATACCGGATTGAAACAGCTCGCCAACGCGTTCTCGCCAGATAACACCGGTTCATTTAAGAAGTTTGTTATTGTTGAATACCCGAGGCCAGGCTCTTTTGCCTTCGGGTTCCTCACAAAGGAATGCGCACTAAGATCAGAAAAAGACGACCAAGAAACGCACCTTATGGCGGTGTATATTCCCACTAACAACCTCTATCTGGGTGAAGTGATCCTCTTCAAAAACCAGGATGTGTTCTCCACTAACATACCGATCGAAGAAGGCATCAAGATTATCATGTCAGGAGGGATTGCGACACCGCCGAGGATACTGGAATCAAAGGTATGAGTCTGGACTGCGTTATCCTTGCCGCAGGGCTTGGGACAAGAATGAAATCAGCCGTTCCCAAGGTGCTCCATACAGTATGTGGAATTCCTATGCTCAAGGCGGTTATTACTGTAGCAAGGACACTAAACCCTGAAAGGATTCTTGTGGTCATTGGAAAGCAGGGAGAACGCATCAAGAACACAATAGGATCCCTTGGGGTGTCGTATGTGCTCCAGAGAGAACCAAAGGGCACTGGCCATGCCCTCCGTTGCGTGAGACCTGCTCTCAGAAATTCTAGGGGCGTCATTGTGGTGCTCAACGGAGACACCCCTCTGTTGAATCCCGATATTATAAAAAAATTTCTGCGATACCATAAAAATGATAAGAACAGCATCTCCGTTTTGTCATTTAATACAAAGAACCCCGAACATTATGGCAGGATTATTAGGAATGCTTCAGGGCAAGTCATATCTATCGTGGAGGACAGGGATGCAGACTCCATGCAGAAAAAAATAAGTGAAGTAAACAGCGGTGTGTATGCCATAAACTATGATGCCTTCAAGATTGTTGACAAGATACCGGTGAATCCGGCAAAGGGAGAATACTATCTCACGGATATAATTGCCGCTGCCTCAAGGAAGAACCTTAAAACCTCCGCATATTGCATAGGTACAGAAGAGGAATTGATGGGGATAAATACTCGGGAAGAGCTTTCCAAGGCATCAGCGCTCATGAAGAGGAACATTGTACAGTCCTGGATTGCCAGAGGTGTGAATTTTCTTGATGCCGACTCGGTATCTATCCATCCCGATGTATGCATCGGAAAAGAAACTATGATCTATCCGAATGTCTGTCTCGATGGCCATACGAGAATAGGAAAAGGTTCCGTCATTTATCCGAATGTGAGGATTCGGAACAGTGATATCGGCAATGGTGCAGTAATAAAAGACTCCACCGTAATAGAAGACTCCAAGATAAAGGACAAGGCATCCGTGGGCCCTTTTGCCTGTCTGAGACC
>DASPUA010000147.1:0-4079 GCA_035623135.1 Thermodesulfovibrionales bacterium
AACCATTGTAACGAGTAAAATATTTAATGTTATAAGGAATGACCTTGGTTGCTTGCCTAAATACCCAAGGATGTCAGCAAAAATTCTCATGGATAATAGATGGATAATAGAATAAAGACTCTGCAATAACTTTGCGATTCATAGATATGTTAGCTCTTCTGGGCATTTATGAATGCGCATGCTAGACTTGCATTGAGTAGGATAATTCTGGCAATTCATAGGAAGGCTACAAGAAACACTGTAGCATGAGAAATTTCTTGACAACATATCAAAATGATGCCTTTCATGGAAGTATCTTTGTCAGCGGCATTACTTTCTTCAAGCATGCAATTGGGCATGCTGGGGATTTGCACATATCCTTGACGACCAAAACATGACATCACAGATCGAAAACTGGCAGGGAATTCCTTCATCACGATCAGCGATGCCCCAACCCTGACGAATTCATAGGAGGCTCCTCAACACGGAATTAAGTATTCCGTTTGTCAGGTTTCTCTTCCATACCTTTGAATCCGGTGCCATAGCGGTAGCCATAAAAGCATGAGGACACAGGATCCGTACACAGTTCCCCTCTAAACAAAGACCACCCTGACTGTAGTAACGCTCGCATATCATATATCCTAATGATAAAAACTTACATGAACCTTACAGACACTACGATACAGTGCGAGTCATCGTCCTGCAGGACATATTAGAGGTGAAGAATGAAGCTGTCTAACTACATACAGCAGAAGTAGAGAATGAGACCGTAACACTGAAAAGGCTTAGAATGCTTGAAGATGAGGAAAACGCTAAGATAATTTAAGATCTTTCACACTGCGGGAAAATTATCTTAACGATAACTCCTTGGTGTCCAGTTGGTTCATCTAAAAACACCGCCGCTCCGTGTGCCTCAGCGACTTCCTGCACAATGGAAAGTCCTAATCCACTGCCCTCGCTTGACCTGTCCGGAATCCTATGAAAGCGCTGAAACACTTTCTTTCTCTCTTCAGCGGGTATGCCCGGGCCGTTATCTTCGATCACCAAGATGACCGACTTGTCAGTTGTTTCAACTCTTACTGTTACATAACCACCGATATTAGTGTAACGTATGGCATTGTCTAAAAGGTTGTCCATCATAATTTTTATGAGGACGTTGTCTCCACCTATGGCAGTCACTCCATCGGTCCCTTCATATCCAAGATCTATATTCTTTAATAATGCATGGGGGACCCACTCCATAGAGATTGCTTCAGCTAATTTATGAAGATTCAATGGCTTCATGTCGATCGTCCTGCTTGTCCAGAATTCGACCTGTGCCAACGCTAACATCTGATTTATGAGACGCACAGCACGGTCAGTGCTCGTGTTCAGTTGCTGGAGCGAATGTCGTAAGATTTCCGGATCTTTATGTCGCAGCGCTAGTTCAGTTTGTGTCTTGAGGCCTGAGAGCGGCGTGCGCAGCTGATGAGCCGCATCAGCTATAAATCTTTGCTGCGCTTCCAGAGTCTTACCCAAGCGCATCATGAGTTCATTTATCTCATGAATAATCGGTCGAACTTCCTGAGGAACATTGCTTTCCTCCACAGGGCTGAGATCTTTGTATGAACGGGCAGCAATTTCCTTTTGCAGTCTCGACAAAGGCGCCAGCCCTTTCCCAATGCCAATCCAAAGAATAATTACAGGAACTACAAACAACAAGAATTGAGGCAAGGCCATGGTTGCGATAACCTGGCCAGCCAATTGACGTCGTTTATTGAGAGTCTCTGCCACTTGAATTGTAACGGTCTGGTCATCTGGCAGCCCGGCTGGCAGGAAAGATAGTGCAGCGACACGCACCTTCCGTCCTTTCAATGTATCATTACGAACTGATGGGACGCCAGGGCTCTGAGTAATATCTGGTCTTGACAGGTCGTTGTCGCCGGATATTAGTGTACCGTCTCTTCCAACTACACTATAGTGGATTGAGTCTAATTTGTCTGAAAGGAACATCTGAAGAGCTGCCTTGGGTAAGTTTAGTAACGGCTTTCCCCCGTCATATGACATTTGACCGGTAAGATCATACACGGAATCCACTAGCGCATAGTCATAGGCCTGATTCGCAAAATGAAGCGCCAGAAAGTACATAACAGCCGTGCTCAGCGACCAAAGGATGAACATGGGTATGAGAAACCAGATCAGAAGTTTGCGATGCAGAGATAATGTCTTAGGCATTATGTGCTCGATTTATTAGATAGCCAAGCCCGCGTATCGTTCGGATGCTTATTCCACTGTTTCCCAGTTTCTTTCTCAGCCGATGAATATAAACCTCCACTGCATTGTCGCCGACTTCCTTATTCCATCCACACAAATTCTGCAGTATTCGTTCCTTGCTTACGACGCGCCCTGCATTCAGGAGCAGGAGTTCCAAAATGTGTATCTCACGGGCTGAAAGCTCGAGAAGTTTATTCCCAACCTTAACTCGTCGGCCTATGGTATCAAAACGCAGTGAACCGAGACAGACTTCATTGCCACTTCCTGAGTGCCCGCGTCTAAGGAGCGCTCTCACACGAGCTTCGAGCTCCTGCAGTTCAAAAGGCTTGGTCAAATAATCATCTGCGCCAAGATCCAGACCCTTAACGCGATCTTCCAGCGCATCTCGTGCTGTCAGGATGAGAACAGGTATCGGGTTCTTGCGTTTGCGCAAACGCTCCAATACCTGAAAGCCATCAAGAAGGGGCAAACTGAGATCCAGTATGACGAGATCGTAGAGATGAAGGGCTAGCACATCATCGGCTTCCTCACCATTTGATACCTGGTCGGCTGCGTACCCTGCTTGCTTCATTGATGACACGAGGCCGTCCGCAAGCACTCTGTCGTCTTCAACAACTAAAATCCGCATCGCATCCAAATTGTAAGGTTCGTGTAAGCTTACGTTTTTATCATATCACAATGGCTGCTCATTGAGAAACTCAATCACCAGGCTAAGAAAGGGAGTCGCGATTGTTCAGGCGCAAGATAATTTTCCCGTGTTTCATTGTAATCGTTGCGTTTCTCCTAAGCGCGCCGATTCTTGCAGATTGCAGCGAAATCAATCTGCAACAGGCCTTGGGTAATTTCTATCAGAACAACTATGACGTTCTGATAAGCAAATATGAAATTGACAAGGCCTACGGCGACTACATTGGATCTCGCCTGCTGTCCAATCCGAATCTGAGTTTTAATTATTCATTTATCGGTCTAAAGCCTTTCCCTTCGGCAACCGACAATACACAGACAGTCACCCGTTTAGACCAACTGATTGAGCTGGGGGGCAAAAGAGCACTGAGGAGCGGTGCTGCATCGGAAACTCTTGAGTCAGTAAAATTCTTACAAAGAGATACCGTGAGAACGCTTCTCATTGGCTTCTACACATTGTTTTTTAGTATTAACACAGACATTCTCAATGATACCTTGGCAAAGGATGAACTTAAACGGTTTGACAAGACATTGGAGATAGCTGGAAAAAGGTTTGAGGCCGGTTTTTTATCGTTAGTCGATTATACAAAACTTATCCTTGCGAGGGTAGACCTAGAAAACAATGTCACCAGTATTGAGGCCCAGCTCAGTAACGATATAGAACAATTCAGCTTCCTCTTAGGGAGCCTTACTCCGCTTAAACCCGATCTTCAGGTGAGCGAACAATTCACCGAATATACCGAAGAAGACCTTCTGAACAATGCGTATCAATACCGTTTTGACTTTCTTAGTATAGAAAAACAGTTAAGGGCTTCAGCACTGAACAGGCAGCTTGCGAAGGCACAAGCGATACCGGATATTACCCTAGGTGCAGAATTTGATACTATTGGGTCAAGAAACACTCCCGGTGTTGGCTTCGGCTTCAGTATTCCGCTTCCCTTGTTTAATAGGAACCAAGGAGAGATCGCAAAAAGGGGTGCCGAATATTATCAACTCGAGATACAGAGGGACAAAGTGAGACACCAAATTGTTTCTGACATACGCCAAGCTCTCAATAATTATAGGACATCGACAAGGGTATTTGAGGCATATAAGAGCAGAAAAAAGGATATGGAAGAACTGATGTCGAGAACCGAGAAGGCATTTTCAATAGGTGGGATCAC
>DASPUA010000148.1:0-7597 GCA_035623135.1 Thermodesulfovibrionales bacterium
CCTTTTCAGCAGGACCGGTTTTCGCACAGACCCCACCTCAAGGAGCAACCTGAAGTTCTGCATGTTTCGCGCACCGATCTGGATAATGTCAGCATACTTCACCATGATCTCGATATCCCTGGGGTCCATTAATTCCGTTACCACAGGGAGTCCTGTCCTCTCCCTTGCATCCGCAAGGTATTGAAGCCCCTCTTCACCAAGCCCCTGAAAGGAATAAGGGGATGTCCGTGGCTTAAATGCCCCTCCCCTTATAAACGAAGCGCCTGCATCCTTCACCTTCTCTGCGATGTTCATTATGAGGGTTTTGTTCTCAATGGCGCATGGCCCTGCAATGACCTGTATCTTCTTGTCCCCGATTACCCTTCCCTTCACGTCAATGAGGGTGCCCTCTGCTTTGAACTCCCTGCTCGCCAGTTTGTAGGGCTTGAGGATCCTCATCACATTTTCGACACCGGTCATCACCCTTATGGCATCCTCTTCTTCCTCCGTGACCCTCGACGTATCTCCGATTACCCCTACGATTGTCCTTTCAGTGCCCTTGGATACATGGGCACTCAGGCCTTTGGATTCGAGCTTCTTAAGCAGATGCCGAAGTGCCTCATCAGTTGCATCGGGTCTCAATACGATGATGTCCATTTATTCCTCCGTTCAACCAAAAGATTGTCTATTCACTACAGCGTCAACAAGCTATTGAGCGCCATGGCATTCGTTGAATGCCCCGATAACCAATTACTTCATGACTGATTTCAGTGCAGCGAGAAACCTCTCGTTTTCCTCGGCCAATCCGATAGTCACCCGAAGCGCCGGTCCCATGGGTCTTACGATCACCCCTTTTCTGAGGAGCTTTTCATAGAGGTTCATGGAGTCTTCAACAGGGATGTAGATAAAATTTGCCTCGGTAGGGACATACCCTAGGCCCAGGCGCGTTAATTCCTTGTAGAGATACTGCTTCCCCTTTTCATTCGCCCCTCTGGATCTCCTTACGTGGTCATCGTCCCTGAGTGCACCCAATGCCGCGCTCTGTGCGATGGTGTTTGTGTTAAAGGGCGGTCTCAGCTTGTTCATCTCGTTAATTATCACGGCACCCGCAATACCATAGCCAATCCTCAGTCCTGCAAGGCCGAATATTTTCGAAAATGTCCTCAAAATCAGGATATCCTTCCCTTTCCGGAACCATTTCATGCTGTCTGCATAGTGGGGATCTGAGACATATTCATAATACGCCTCATCCATCACCGTAAGAATTCCCTCGGGCAGTCCTTCCATGAATACATCAAATTCCTCCTTTTTGTTGATGGTTCCTGTGGGGTTATTGGGATTCGCGATGAAAACAATCTTCGTCTTTTCCGTCACAGCCTCACGCATTGAGGGAAGGTCATGGGTATGATTCTTCAAGGGGACCTGCACGGCCCGTCCTCCCAGGGACTGGACCGCCATGGCATACACCACAAAGGAAGGAACGGCCATGACCGCTTCGTCGCCGGGTCTCATATAGGTTCTTGCCACAATGTCCAGGAGCTCATTGGAACCATTCCCCAGGATGATTTGTTCCGGTTCCACTGAGAGCTTTCCTGACAGGGCGTTCCTTACATAATATGCACCCCCGTCAGGATACCGGTTGAGATCATTCGTTGAGTCATTGATGGCTGCCAAAGCCATGGGTGATGGCCCAAGAGGGTTCTCGTTGGATGCGAGTTTGATTGAGCCTGTGATGCCAAACTCCCTTTCCAGCTCTTCCACCGGTTTCCCCGGAACATAAGGCCTGATGGCAGAGACATACTCCGGGGGCTTAATCATTGGTCCCCCCTGCTGGATAAGAGCCGAGGATCTTCAGGTAGAGGCAGCCCTCTTTCACCTCATCTACGGCCTTCTTGACTTTCTTGTCATCCATATGTCCCCCCATGTCCACAAAAAATATATATTCCCACGCCTTTCTCTTGGATGGTCTCGATTCGATCTTCGTGAGGTTTATCTTCGCCTGTTTGAATGGTTCAAGGATGGTGAAGAGAGCACCGGGCCTGTCCTTGGTAGAGAACATGATGGACGTTTTGTCACTGCCCGTTCTTTTTGAAGGCTCCCAGCTGATCACGAAAAACCGCGTGAAGTTGTCCTTATAATCCTCTATATGACGCTCCACAAAGTGCAGGTCATAGATCTTTGCCGCGACTTCGCTCGCAATGGCCGCAGCATCATCCTCCTTTGAGGCCATCTCTGCTGCCCTTGCAGTGCTTGTCGACTCGAGGATCGGTATCCCTGGCACATTTCTCTCTAGCCACTTACGGCATTGGGCGGTGGGCTGGGGATGGGAATAGATTTTCTTTATCTTCGTCTTATCTCCGCTCCTGGACAAAAGATTGTGGGATATCTTCAGCATCACTTCGCCCGAGATCTTCAGGTCATAATCCATGAACATATCAAGGGTGTAGCTCACCACGCCCTCGTTGGAATTCTCTACAGGTACGACTCCGTAATCGGTTTGTCCTGAATATACGGATTCGAACACGTCCTTAATGCCTTCGGCGGGAATGAGGACCGCGGACGAGCCAAAATACCTCATGGCAGCAAGATGTGTGAATGTGGCAACAGGCCCGAAATAGGCCACTTTAAGGGGCTGTTCAAGGGAAAGTGAGGCTGAGAGGATTTCCCTAAAAAGCGGCTTGATCGCGCTGTTGGGAAACGGACCTCTGTTGATGGAGATAAGCCTCTGCAGGATCTCCTTTTCACGCTCTGGGGAATAAAAGCGTGTATTCTCTTGCCTTTTGATGCGCGCGACCTCGATGACAATTCTGGCCCTCCTGTTGAGAAGGTTCAGTATCTCTTCGTCTATTGCGTCGATCTCGCTCCTCAGGTTTTTCAGCTCGCTCATCCTCTTATCCCCTTTGTTTTCTTGATTGAAATATTAATGATACAGCTTTTTTCTTAATTTTTTCAAGGAGTTTAGGTACAGGGAACGTGCATGTCGAAAGTTTCATTTCGAGGCAAGGACAGACTCGACAGAAAAGACCATGCCCAGAGGTTCAAGGGCAATGAGAATGCACTGTTCAGGGGATCAGGTCAGTAAAGTTCGAAATTAGACAAGCATGCGAAATTAAAGGAGACCACACATAAGGTGGAGGGATGCCCTTCAGGCTGCTTTCATCATTGCGCTTTTCCGGCACCGACGAGAAAGAGTCGGTCCCCTCGAGGCCCTCTTATCCCTCAGATCCTCTTTTTTATCCGGATGATCTCTGTTCTTTTTGCATTCGGAAATACATTCCGTAAGCATCGTGAGGAATTTGATCTTGTCCTCATGATCCAGCTTCGCCATTTCCGCACAACGTCCGAACCCTTCTCCACTGAAGAATTCAATCGAGTCTCTGTTACGCGGTGTCCCCAGAAGGTCCGATGCAGCTTGAAGGATTATTGCCTCTGAAAGATCTCTCAATCCCATGACATCCTCCTTATCGCAGAAACTTCAATAAAAATACCAAACACAAATGAGAAAATATATCAGCGGAAATCGGATTTTTTTGTAAGAGTTCTGCGTCGGGCATTTGTAGGGTTTTCCCCTACAACAAAATGCACTTCATATTCAATCCTGCTGTCTTACCCTTTGGGAGACCTTATAGAATACGCGAAGCCCTTTCTCAGGGTATTCTCGCTGATGCTCCTTGGATTCATGAATTGGAGGAGATAGTCCGGCCCCCCGGTTTTAGAGCCGATACCCGACATTCCAGATCCGCCAAAAGGCTGCCTCCCCACAAGGGCACCTGTGATTTTCCTGTTTATATAGAGATTTCCCACCTTGAATCCTTCTTCCATCTTCCTGATATTGGCAGGGCTCCTCGAAAATATGCCGCCTGTCAGTGCATAAGAAGAATTATTTGCGATATCAATGGCCTCATCTATGTTGCCTGCCCTCATGACCACAAGTACAGGACCGAATATCTCTTCCTGCGCAATAAGAGAGTCAGGATCCACGTCCCCGAATAGTACCGGTCCCATGAAATAACCTTCTCCCTCTGCCCTTCTGAGAAGAAGCGTTTTCCCCTCGCTCATCCCTGTCTTTATGTATTTGCCAATTCTTTCCAAGGCCGCTTTGTCAATCACAGGACCCATGAAGGTACCCGGTTCTTCAGGGGGGCCTATCTTTATACTCTCAGCCGCCTCCCTCAGTCTGCCGCAGAATTCGTCAAAGACCTCATCTATTACTATTACCCTTGAGCAGGCCGAACACTTCTGTCCCTGATATCCCAGACAAGATTCCAGAACCCCTGTGACTGCCTCACCCATATCGGCTGTTTCGTCAATAATAACGGCATTTTTTCCCCCCATCTCTGCAATGACTTTCTTGATATTTCTCTGACCGGGATGGGTCTCTCCCGCACGCTTCACTATATCCAGACCCACATCCTTTGAGCCGGTAAATGCAATGAAGTCTATTCCCGGGTGAGACACGAGAAATTCTCCCACCTCACTCCCAGGGCCTGAAAGGAATTGCAGGACCCCGGGGGGAATTCCTGCGGATCTGAATATCTCCAGGAGTTTCCATCCCGTAACAGGCGAAAGGCAAGAGGGTTTGAAAATGATGCAGTTTCCTGTAACAATTCCTGCTGATATCATTCCTGCGGGTATGGCAAGTGGAAAATTCCAAGGAGATATCACGACTCCTACTCCCCGTGGTTCATAATGGTATTCGTTCTCCTCACCCGGATAGTCTCCAAGCCGCATCGGGGTTCCGAGCCGTATGATCTCCCTTCCATAGTATTCGCAATAATCTATTGCCTCATTTACATCACCGTCCGCATCCTTCCACGTTTTGCCGACCTCATATACCTCAAGGGCTATAAGCTCAGACCGTATTTTTCTCATCTCCTCTGCGACCCTGAACAGATAGTCAGCCCTCTCCCTAAAACTCTTCTTCTTCCATATCTCCCATGCCCTTTTCGCTTCTTCAACGGCTCTTTCAGCCTCCTTTCTCGTAGCAAGGGATATCCGACCTATGACCTCCTTAGGAGTCGCCGGGTTATTGGATTCTGTTTCATGGTCTGTATACACCTCCTGATTCCCTATGTAAAGGGGATATCTTCTGTTGAAATCATCTTTTATCTTTCTCAGACTGTCCTTTATTTTTTCCCTGTGTTCGGCCAACGAAAAATCCATGGGGGGCTGGTTTCTGAATATCCCTTTTTCACGAAGCTCTGCAACAACTGCTCTTTCAATCTTTGGGGCCTTAATCAGCTCCTCGAATGGTTTTCCCTCATCAAAGTACTGCCTCACAAAGGACTCATTGGAGGTGTTCTCCAGAAGCCTCCTCACAAGGTATGCCATCCCAGGGATGAGTTCTCCCGCAGGCGTGTATACCCTCACTCGATATCCCATATCCCGCAAGGTTTTTCTCAAGGGCTCACCCATTCCATAAAGCATCTGAAACTCGAATGAGTTCTTGGGAAGTCTTGAGGATTCAGCGAACGCAATCGCGTTGCTCACGCTCCTCACATTATGTGTCGCGATGGCAGGACGTACGTATTCAGAATTATCAAGCAGGATTCTTGTGAGTTCCTCGAAATTGAGGTCTGTTTCCCCCTTATTCAGGAATACAGGCACAGGCCATCCCTTCTGGCTGTTTACCGCAGTCTCATAATCCCAGTATGCCCCTTTTACGAGGCGAACGGATATTTTTCTCCCTTTTATCTTTGTCCACTCTATAAGACTCAGGAGGTCTTCCTTTGTGTCCTTCAGGTATGCCTGGAGAGCTATCCCTGCAAAGTGATAATCTTTAAATTCATCAAGAATGCTTTTGAAGATCGCCAGGATAAGGTCTTTGAAATAATAGTGCTCCATATCGAGACAGACTGACGCACCGATCTCCTGAGCCTTTCTGAATATCTGCCTCAGGTTCTCCTTGGCCCTCTCAATGGAAACTTCAAAGGCTATGGGATCCATTTGGGAGTAAAGGGAAGATACCTTGAGCGAGATATCAATCCTCGGAATGGGTCCCCTGCTATCGCGTTCAAGGAGGGGATCCGTTACCCAGCCCATGACCTTCGGATAGAGGAGGTCAAGGAGTCCCAGGTAGTTCCCAGCATACTCCTTTGCCTCCCTTTCACTCACCACCACCTCTCCCAGCAGATCAACACTGAACGCACATCCGGACTTCCAGAGCGAGCCTAACGGTTTCAGTACGTCACGGGGCGACCTTCCCCCAATGAACTGTCGTGCAATGGATTCCACTCCGGCTTTTATCACTTGGCCGGCAATATAAGGGATGAAGCTGCTCCTGGAGATGCGTTCAATACCCCTGCTTATTATCACAGGAGTATGTGCCTCTTCAGTAAAATATTCTTTCAGTATCTCTACGACAAGGGCATCACTCCGAAGGGAAGGCAGGACATCGATATATCTGAAAAGCTGGAACTTGAATCTCTCATCCTTCATCGTCCACTCCATTATCCTTCCCATCCACTTCCTCGTGTCGAAAAGGAGAGGGACCTCTCCTTCCACGGACGAATAAATCTCTTTACCTATCTCTCGTATCAGATCCTCCACATCATTCTGCAGGTTCATCGCGAGATACCAAAGGCCCTTGTTCTCTCTGAAGAGAAGACATCCTGAATAGCGTGCACCGTCATAAATCCTATTGGAGATTATTAAGTGTCTGCGGGATCAGCTCTGAGAGTGCAGGGAATATGTGCATGCTGCCTGTGATGTATGAAATATCGCTCTGGTTCGCCACTGCATTCACCACCTCCTGAATGAGGACAGAAGCCCATGGTCCTATGATATGGAAGCCAAGGATCTTTTTTGTGTTCTTTTCGACCACCGCTTTTGCAAACCCCTCTTCTTCCATCATTGCACTCCCCATGACCGTATCTGCATACCGTGCCTTTCCTACGAGAATCTCGTGCTCTTTCTTCGCTTGTTCTTCGGTAAGTCCAATGGATGCGATCTGGGGATGCGTGAACACTGAGTGGGGAACAGCGCCAAAATTCATTTTCATTTTTTTCTTGTGGGTAGCATTGTGCCACGCCACTTCAGCCTCCCGGTCGCCTGCATGGGTGAACATCTGTTTGCCGATAATATCACCCAGTGCCCAAATGTTCTTTTTGTGTGTTTCAAGGTGATCATTCACCCTTATGAAATTGGCTCCGTCGGTCGTTACACCTGTATTGTTGAGCATTAACAAGTCTGCGTTTGACCTTCTCCCTGTTGCCACCATGATCCGTTCCGCGGTAATGTGCCTTTGTGCGCCTGTATTCCTGTCCGCGGTCACCACAGTACAGCCATTGACACCTTGTGTAAGTTCTAATACCTCGGCGTTCGTTTGAATCTCCACGCGTCTCCCCATTTCTTTCATCAGCAGGTCTGCAATCTCCGGCTCTTCATTGGGAAGCAGTCTTTCATTTCTCTGCACCATCGTCACCCTCGTACCCGTGGCAGCGAAAAAATGGCCGTACTCCGCCGCCACATACCCACCGCCGATGATGAGCAGGTTCTCAGGACTTTTCTCAAGCTCAAGGATATTCTCATTGGTCAGGAACGCCACGTTCTCGACTCCTTTCCTGGAGGGGATGAGGGGTCTTGCCCCTGCAGCGATAAATATCTTCTTCCCTTTTAT
>DASPUA010000149.1:0-6315 GCA_035623135.1 Thermodesulfovibrionales bacterium
TGGAGCCTTGCCACGTCTTCAATGGATGGGGTTGATCTGCATATCGAAGCGGTAAAAGACTAAGTACGCAATCTTTGGTCGTCGTAAGAACAACTCTTAGCCCATTCTATTCATGGGTCTCTTTCTTATAGGAGAGGCATCAGTCTCCCCTGATCCCCCGGCAATGGGGGGGAAAAGTGCGACTTCGTCCCCCTCCTTCAGGCGATAGTGTACACTTCTGTGTTCCCCATTCACGATCTTTAGTAAAGGAATCTTCTCAGGGAGTTTTAGCAGCTTGATCAGGTCTTCAAGGGTCGAGTGTTCGGCCAGCTCAATTTCCTGTTCCACAGGACCGAAGTTCCTCAGGGTGGCAAAGAGTTTAACAGTTACCTTCATGGCACCACTGAGTGACCACTATATCGTTGAATCCTTCAGCGCATATGAGCATTCACAATTCCTTTTCTCCGGAATGTGTTTAAAGGCTCCTATAACCAGCTTCTTTATCCGTTCCAGAGAACCCTTCATCGTCTCCATAACCTCTTTTGTCGTTAACCTCCTGCCTGATATGCCGGCTGCATAGTTGGTGACTACCGCGATCCCCGCATAGCAGAGTTCGAGTTCACGGGCAAGGCAGGCCTCCGGCATGACAGTCATACCCACGATATCACCCCCAATTTTCAAGAGATGCTGGATTTCTGCTCTGCTCTCAAGCCTCGGCCCGTTCACACATACATAGGTGCCGGAATCGCGTAGGCCCACATGCGATTCAATGCCAGCTTCCTTAATTGCTTCCCTCATCTCAGCGCAGTAAGGAGTCGTGAAATCTATATGGACAACTTCATCGTTTTCGTAGAATGTGGCGGCCCTTCCATGGGTCATATCAATAACCTGGTCAGGTATCACGATATCTCCTGGTACCAAGTCCCCCTCTATTCCCCCAACCGCATTAATTGAGATAACTCTCTCTACCCCCATTTCACGCATGCCCCAGATATTGGCCCTGTAATTGATCATGTGGGGAGGGATGTGATGGGGCGTCCCATGCCTCGAAATAAGAACGAATTCGCCCTCTGGTAACTCACCTACACGGAACACATCGGATGGTTCTCCATACGGCGTTGTTATCTTCTTGAGTTCTCTTATCCCCATCCCCTCTTCATAAAAGCCACTACCTGTAATAAGCCCGACCTTTGGCATAGACTTACCCTTCTCCTTCCACTGAGCTGCTGACATAACTGTGCAGCCGTATTCCCTATCTTTCTAAATGCTATAATATACGGGCTGCGAAGTCCAGTACCACAACGAAGAGGTCCATTGTCTTGAATATTGAGCTGATGTCAAAAGTCTTAAAGAGGGTATTGTCCCGCGGAGGAGACTATGCAGATATCTTCGAGGAACAAAAAAGAGCAACCTCCATTCGCCTTGAAGACGGAAAGGTGGAGAAAGTGATGACGGGCATTGACAGTGGCGTGGGCATAAGACTCATATCTGGAGGGAAGACCTCCTATGCCTTTACTAATAACAGTTCAGCAGATTCTCTTATCTCCATGGCAGATGCTTTAAGCAGGTCTTTTCAGAGGGCAACAGCTCTTCCCGTGCTGGATCTGAGAAGGGCAAGTGCAGATACTGATTTTGCTATTAGGATGTCTCCGGACGAGATACCGATGGAAAGGAAGGTTGTCCTTGTGGTAAAGGCGGATCAGATAGCCCGCGCATTCGACAAACGCATAAGGCAGGTGTCTACAAGTTACCGTGATGTTAACCAAAGTGTTCGAATAGCCACCTCTGAGGGCACCTTTGCGGAAGATGAACGCACTCACAGCGTCTGGGTGATCCATGTAATTGCTTCAGACGATGGGATAATACAAACAGGATATGAGACGGTGGGTGGCAATATCGGCTTCGAGCTTTTTGACGGGTCCATCATTGACGAACTCTCCCTTAAGGCATCTCAAAGAGCAGTTATGATGCTCAGGGCAGGACGTGCTGTTGGGGGAAGAATGGCTGTGGTTATCTCTTCAGAGGCAGGAGGAACAATGATCCATGAAGCAATAGGCCATGGCCTTGAAGCAGACCTTGCACAGCATGGGTTATCCGTCTACTCCGGCAAATTGAGGCAGGAAGTTGCCTCGGGACTGGTGACGGTGATAGACGACGCGACTCTCCCCCACAAGAGAGGATCTTACCGGTTTGACGACGAAGGCACCCCCTCCAGGAGGATAATACTTGTGGATAAGGGGATACTCTCCGGATACCTTTATGACCGCTTAGCCGCCATGCGTGATGGGGTAAAATCCACCGGCAGTGGTCGGAGGGAGTCTTACCAGCACAGGCCCTTACCAAGGATGAGTAATACGTTCATTGAGCCTGGCAACGCGTCTCCTGAGGAGGTGGTGAAATCTACATCGAGCGGCCTTTTCGTAAAAAAGATGGGGGGAGGGCAGGTAAATACCGTCACCGGAGACTTCGTGTTTGATGTTCAGGAAGGGTACAGAATTGAGAACGGTGCCATTGGTGAGCCTGTAAGGGAAGCCACACTCACAGGCAACGGCCCCTCCATACTTCGATCCATAGACATGATCGCTTCTGATCTGGGTTTCTCTATTGGGACTTGCGGAAAGGACTCCCAGGGGATTCCTGTCTCTGACGCTATGCCCACATTGAGAATCAGCGAGATAGTGGTTGGTGGAGAAATAATTTCTTACCATAAGAAAATCGACAAATCAGCGCCCTAAGAGTGTTGCAAAAAGGAGACAACTGATGAATTTAATCAACACGGTAAGGACAAAAAGTCATTTATTTGAAAGGTTTTTTTCTGGCACCTTCCTTGCAACCTAAATTCATAACTTTATGCGTTTACAAAGGACATTAAGACAGGAAGTGACATTTAACGGGATAGGCCTGCATACGGGAAGACATGCCATCGTGAAATTGAAGCCAGCTCCCCGGGATTCCGGCATCATCTTCCATAGGACAGACAGAATGGCTGTAATACGGGCCTATGCCGGTGCAGTAACAGACACGGCATTTGCCACCACCCTTGGCAATGGGAATATAAAAATCAGAACAGTTGAGCACCTCCTTGCTGCGCTGGCGGGTATAGGAATTGATAATCTTATCATTGAGGTAGATGGTCCCGAAATACCCATTCTTGATGGGAGTTCCACCGAGCTGGTTAGTATCATTTTGAGGGGTGGAATCGCAAAACAGGGAAAGAAAATGCCCTATTTGCGGATAACAAGACCAATAATTCTGGAGGACGGTCATTCCGAGATTGCCCTTGTCCCTTACGAGGGAAGAAGAATTACCTTCAGGATCCATTTCCCCCACCACCTCCTCGGCGAACAGGAGCTCAGCATAGAACTCAATGAGGAGACATTCATTAAAGAGGTTGCCCCTGCGAGAACATTTGGTTTTCTGAAGGACATTCAATATATGATGGCCAATGGTCTCGCAAAAGGTGGTTCCTTAGATAACGCGGTCATACTCAGTGACAAGGGTGTATTGAACTCTTCAGGGCTCAGGTTCAAGGATGAGTTCGTGAGACATAAGATGCTGGACTCCATCGGAGACTTTTCCCTTATAGGCTTTCCAATATACGGGCACATACTTGCCCACAAGGCAGGACACTCCACGAACCTAAAATTTATCAAGAAAGTCATCTCTTGTCCTGAATGCTGGGAGATTGTATCAGAAGCTGAACTGCCCCAGGCCCAAGCCCAGTCTCATATCTAAAAAGTTAGCAATATCAGGAAGTTACAAATTTGTCTTGAATTTTTTCTGAAAATGGGGTTTTATATCTGAGGAAGACCGCAAACAAAAAAAAGAGGCTGGAGAATCCCTTCTCCAGCCCTAAGTCCCACAAGACTTTTCTTATTTCTTCTTTGCGGTCTTCTTCGCTGTCTTCTTCGCTGCCGGTTTCTTTGCTGCTGCCTTCTTTGTCGCCATTATTTTTCACCCCCTTTCTATCCCCGGAACCCCGGGGAAGCTTAAACTAAACCCTTCCGATAAGCGTAATCCGCTTCCCGGAAAGGAGCCCGCGCAACGCAGCATCCTTTTTTTTCCTTTTTGTCCTATATTCATCCTCGTCCATCAGCGTATAGCTGATCTTCTGCCCAAACTTCTTCTGCAGATCTTTGAGTTCCTTTTTTACCATATCTTCTGATTCCGAGGCACCGATCACAAAAAGTGCAACGGCATCCACATCTTCGCCCTCTGCATAGGGTCCATAAATGAAGGCTGCCTTTGCTCCTGATGCCCTAATCACTGCCTTGATCGCTCCAGGGAGTCCAAGGGATTTGGTGATAAGGTTTTTGAGTTCCGAGAAAAGGGGCGAGTCCTTTTCGGCCTGGAAATATTTGAGGTTGGCAACCTTTTCACTCACCACTATTCCCATCTTTTCAAGGTTGTCGAGTTCTCGTTTGATACCGGAGGGATTTTTTCGGAGCAGCTTTGCGATTTCACGGACGTAGAACTTCTCATCGGGACTGTTCAGGAGCAGTGAGAGGACATCTGCCCGTATGGATGATGAGAACAAGCTCTTTAACATCTTGCTTTATGTTATATAGCAAAAAATTTAATTTGTCAACAAAAAAATTACAATTAAGAACAGAAAATGCACTTTTGTAAACGATGCATAAAAGTGAACAATTGTTTTTTATTCAGAACATTCAGATACTTCTTTTTTCTTAAACGATAGATTTATTTTAATGAACAGATAATGCTTTTTTGTGAACATGGAGCGATTCATCGTAGAGGACGTCTAGATTGTTACTTCTATCGTCGGTATCGGTAATAATACCGTAACCAGATTCCTAACGGAGAGGACGTATAGATAAGTATGGATCGCACAAAAGTCTGATATCATTTGCAGGCATTGACCCGACGGTATGTGAATCAGGCAAATATGAAGGATGAAGCAAGATACCAAAAAGAGGGAATCGGCATCTCAGAAGGGTAATCTGGCTTATGACACTGAGAGTGATCAACCATAATCCGACGTTCAGAAAACACTCTTTTTTAAAAAAGAACAGAAGGTCAACCGTTTAAAAGGCAGTTTTTGCGACAATACATAAGCTCATAAGGGTTCTCTTTGCAATGTTGACGAATAAAACTTATTTCCTGGAGGAGCGTGTATGATGATGCCCCTGTAAGTTGTTGAAGTAGAAACGACCTCCAATTAGAATTGATTACCACATCAAATCCTAAAAGGAGATCGTTTTCTATGGTAGCGTCAAGAATGTTTCGCACATTTATTCAGGTGTCCTCGATCTGGTATTTCCATTAAGCTGCTGTTAACTCCCTGAGCTGCTCCTCAATCCTATCGATCTTCAGATACTGTCTCGTGCCCCATTTAGTTCCCGCGATGTGTCTGAGCCGCGCCGCAACCAGCATCAATGCAGAGTTGCCATCAGGGAAGCAGCCTACCACCCTGGTCCTTCTCCTGATCTCCCGCATGATCCTCTCAAGGGGATTATTCGTCCTGATCCGGAGCCAATGCTCGCTGGGAAACTCATAATATCTCAGTGTCTCTTCAATCCCCTCTTTGACTATCCCCGCTGCCTTGCCCAGCTTCATCTCCTCGAGCTTCTTCACTACCATTGCCGCCTTCTTCAGAGCCTCTTTCTTGTCTTCCTGTGCATGAATCGCCCTCAACATCGCCACGGCCGTCTTCACCTTTCCCTTGGGTACTACGGTAAAGACGTTCCGGTAGAAATGCACCATGCACCGCTGCCATAAAGCCTCAGAGTAAAACTCCCCCAACGCCTCAATCAGTCCAATGCACTTATCCGTGATAAAAAGCTTTACCCCCTTCAATCCCCTCTCTTTAAGATATCTCAGGAAGCTCACCCAGCTTGCCTTGTCCTCCTTTGCCCCTTCGGATACCCCGAGGACTTCCCGATAGCCGCTCTGATCGACTCCCACAGCCACCAGCACTGCCACGTTCGTTACTTCCCCGCCCCAGCTGCGTTTCAGCGAGATGCCATCAAGGTACACATAGGGATGCTCCCCCTCAATCGGCTTCTTCCTCCATGCCTCGATCTTCTCGTATATCTTGGCATTCAGATCAGAGACGGTCCCGGAACTCACCCTCGTGCCCCACAGAGCCTCCGTGATATCCTCAACCCTCCTCACCGATACCCCTGCACGGTACATCTGCACCAGGGCTTCCTCCACCGAGATCTCCTTACGCCGATACCGCTCAATGACCGATGTCTCAAAGGCCAGCGTCCTCAGCTTCGGCACCTGTAGCGTCACTTCCCCCGCCTTCGTTTGAAGCCCCCTCTTGTAATACCCCGCCCGAGTGTCTTTCCGCCCTTCCGTCCGCTCATACCT
>DASPUA010000150.1:0-2526 GCA_035623135.1 Thermodesulfovibrionales bacterium
GATCCTTTGGTAACATTTTCCTATGAGTCAACTGGAACGTATCTAGGGAACACAACTGGATATTTATGTCGCTTCTGTCAAGGGAGAGGGCTCCCTTTCTCCTTCCGACTTAATCTTTCACGCAACAAATAGAGACCATAACCGGAAAAGACACAAACCAGTGGCATAATGGGAAGCCGAAATCTGTGATATCCCACAGGACCGCCTGATACCACGAGATAGTACGCCATTATGCACAGAATGACCGCGCTAGAAACACTATGCGGCAAGTCCTCATGAAAGATTGCTAATGCAGCAGCGCAGTATAAGACCACCAAGTAAAGTCCCGATATGATGAAAATGCTGAATAAAAAGACAGGCATCGTCCTTGCGAAGCCCTTGAATGTGACAAACAATCCTTGATCCAGTATCCGACCGAGCAATCCTCCAGACCACGAGTAATGTTTAAATAGAATAAGATATTCGGTTACCCCAGGGTCAATGAACGTTCTAAGCATTCCTTTGGCGTGGATGAGAAAATAAGTTACCGGGTTCCCTGAAATTGTCTTCATGCCTTCTCTTCCCATGGAACGATATATCTTTCCCCTGTCCCAGGAAGCCTGCTCAGGATGATTCTGGTAGTATATTTTCTTGTCAGGACAACCCATGCTCCGTTGCATTTCATAGTAGGGCATTCCCTCCTGAATCGCTCGCACCGAGGCAGCCTGATAACAGTAGAGATTATAATCAGGAACAGATGAAAATCCCGAGTAGTCTGCCACTCTGTGGTTCCTTAATTGCCACAGGCCTATGATAAAGAGTGAGCATACAAGAAAACCGAACGCATGTGCGAAGAGCACAGTTCTTCTCTTTTTGAGAGACCAGGCGAGTAAAACGGTGAAAATGACAATCGGCAGGAAATAACCTGCTGGCCGTACGTAGACGGAGGCTGAAAGAAATAGTGAGGCGAAGAGGAGCATCTTCAGCGATTCAGTCTTAAAATACCTTAGCAGGTAAAAGACAAACAAAATAGTGAGAAACGTAGAGAGTGTTTCTGACAGCAGCTTTGAGGCGTAGAGGATGGAGACTGGGTCAATGGCACACATAAAAGCGCTCCATGCCGCAATCCTCGTATCGTCAAAAAGGGTCAGTGCGACTTTGAAAACGAGATAGGTAGTCAGACAACTGAGAATAATTTGTAGGGCAATAGTGACCGCTTCCACCTTGCCGAGAAGGATTCCAGGGATGAGGAACAAGGGGTAACCTGGCGTCCTGAAGAGTTCGGGAAGCCCGTTACTGTAAAACCGTCCATGCAATAGGAGTTCCTGTGCCGGTTTGATGTAGCTGGAGGTATCGGGACTATCGAACAGTGAGTAATCTTTGATGGTGAGCATCACAATAAGTGGAACTGCCATTCTCACGATGAAGGCCAGACTCAGTATATATATGAGAGGAATGAGAATTTCTGATTCGCGTTTTCTATTCATAAAATCTGACACTGAACGAGCTGCACCTCGTCGGACCGATCCGGACACATAATCCCCTATCATAAGGAGCATTCCCCAGGCTGTCAATCCTTACGATGTGAAAGAAAAGGTGGTAGCTTAAGGTATAATAAGCCATAACAAAATGCGGAAAGGATCAGAAGAAATTTATGAAACTTTCTGTGGTCATCCCGTGCTATAACGAAGTGCAGACGATTGGAAAGGTAGTAGAGGCGGTCAGGATGTCGCCCCACAAAGACAAAGAGGTTATCATTGTTGACGATTGTTCTACTGACGGGACAAAGGAGCAATTAGAGAATAACATTGCACCTCACGTGGACAAAGTGGTATATCATAACGTGAATCAGGGGAAAGGCGCAGCACTGAGAACGGCTATTAAAGAAGCAACAGGGGATATTGTGATAATCCAGGACGCTGATTTGGAGTACGACCCGAATGAGTATCCAAGACTTGTAAAACCAATAGTGGAAGGGAAAGCGGATGTGGTGTACGGCTCCAGATTTATGGGAAATGAACCGCATAGGGTGCTGTATTTCTGGCACAGAGTGGGGAATACGGGATTGACTCTTTTGTCGAATATGTTCACAAACCTCAATCTGACCGATATGGAAACCTGCTACAAGGTATTCAAAAGGGACATTATCCAATCAATCCAGATAGAGGAAAACAGATTTGGCTTTGAACCCGAAATTACTGCAAAGATTGCCAAGAAGCAGTGTAGGGTATTTGAAGTGGGTATTTCCTACTATGGAAGAACCTACGCGGAAGGAAAGAAGATAGGATGGAAAGATGGTCTTCATGCATTTTTTTGCATTATCAAATATAATTTATTCCGTTAAAGGATGCTTTCGGAATCCGACATCCGGACGGAAGGTATGAAAACGTATAAACAGATCTCCCTCAAGAAAATAAAAACATATCCCTTGTGTTCAAGAAAAAGCAGGGTGGAAATCGAACTCTCTGCATTACCCCATACACGGGGTGCGTCGTTCAAAGCATTTATGGAAGGTCTTCCCTCCTTTCTTGCCGGTTCTGACCTGAA
>DASPUA010000151.1:0-2928 GCA_035623135.1 Thermodesulfovibrionales bacterium
GAGGGAAAATTACATATCAGAGAAGAGGATGAAGGAAAAGATGGCCCAGTATAAGAATGACGATGTGGGAAAAATTCTGACCGACCTCAACAGGGACTATAAAAGGGACGAATCCATCGCTCTTGCGCACTATGTACAGAACTCCCTGTATTCTAGTGTTGCCAAGGTTCATACAAGAACGGTAAACCTGGGGGTAAAGCAGGCAATGTTCTTTGTCCTTATGGGTGCTTCCATGCCCCCCTCCATTCTCGCAGAGGTCTCATTTATCAGCAATCCAACGGAAGAGAAACTCCTTGCAAATGACTCGTACCGAAGACTCCTTGCAGAGTCCATTGCAGCGGGCATACTCATCTATTTTGAATCATCAGGTCCTGCGCAAAAGATGGCTCATGCCACGCATGATACCGCGTCACTCGTGAAAAAGGCTTCTTCCTCTAGTAGGCACTCAGGCAGGTCGCAGGATTTTCTGGCAGGGCGGTGAAGAACATTTGCTGCCGTATCTCATTATTTTTTTCTATGTGCTCTTCGTCATAACCCTCTTTTTTATCCAGGGGATTGTGTTCCACGGTATCACTGCGCTTGCTGTAGTGTGCAGTGCTGTGGTAGTCCTCCCCTTGAAGAGGGTGAAAGGCGGATTAATCCCCATCATACTCTTCCTATTATTCACTTTTGCAGGCAACCTCTTTTTCCAACCAGGCAGGATACTCTATGGGAATGATCTGCTCTCAGTAACCGATGAAGGTTTGCTGATGGCAGGTACCAGGACATTGAGGATTTTGTCCATGATCTTTGCTGCGAAGATCCTGACAGGGATACTTTCCATGGATGAGATGATTCATTCACTCGAAACAGTCCTGAAGCCACTGGAGAGAATTGGCCTGCCTGTGAAGGATTTCTTCTACGTGACGGGATTGACCCTTAAGGCCTTTCCTCTCCTTATGAACCATCTGGTAAAAACCTACAGAGAGGAAATAACAAATCAGGACAACCGCGGATTTCGCGGAAGGATGAGGCACATGGTATCCTTCCTGTTACCGGTGTTCGTAGAGAGCATCCGTTCGCCGGAGGTCTTTTTTGTCTCTTCTGAGCACACCGCTCTCTCAAAGGAGAAAAAATGATGCACAGTGGTGTGGATCTGTTGATCAGGGGAAGCAATGTGTATGATGGGAGTGGAGATGATGGCTTTGCGGCTGATGTGGGCATCACAGGTGACAGGATTGCGTGCATCGTGAAGGCTCCCGAGGGGTATAAGGGGAGAGCACGAAAGATTATAGACGCAAAGGGACTTTCCCTAGCACCTGGATTCATAGATGCCCATGCCCATTCTGAATTCACGCTCATTGCAGATCATCGTGCGGAGGGGAAGGTGTTTCAGGGGATCACCACCGAAATTAATGGCAACTGTGGCTTGTCCGCAGCTCCTCTCTCTGGCGGCGCGCGTGAGCAGCGTGAACACGACCTTCATGAAATGGGGATAAAGGAGCGGTGGGTTACCTTCGGAGAATATTTTTGTCTTCTTGAGAAAGTGCATCCTGCCATAAACTATGCGACATTGGTAGGTCACGGTAATATAAGGGCTTCTGTGATCGGATATGCTGATAGGAAGCCTGCGGAGGGAGAGATGCGGGAGATGCGCCTCTTATTGAGAAAAGCGATCTCTGAAGGGGCAATAGGACTTTCTACCGGGTTAATATACCCTCCCGGCGTGTATTCGAAGACGGATGAGATTATCAGATTGGCAGCGGATATCAACCAGCGCATATATGCTACCCATATGCGCAGTGAGGGGGACACGCTGATTGAGTCCATCAGGGAAACCTTAACAATAGGCAAGGAGTCAGGAATCAGGGTGCATATATCACACATCAAAACGGGGGGACAGGCAAACTGGGGAAAGGTAGATGAAGCAATTTCGGTCATGGAACAGGCACGGAGGGAGGGAGTGCGGTTGACCTGTGACAGATATCCTTACACCGCCGCCTCAACTGATCTTGATGCAGTGCTTCCCTCCTGGGTATACGCAGGAGGGGCTGAGGAGGAACTGAGGAGGCTTAAGGATGAGAAAGCAAGGTACTCTATAAAGGGTGAACTCCTTTCCCAGCACCCAGCGGACGACTACTGGGACTGCATAGCCATCTCCTGTCTTCAATCAGAATCGAACAAGTGGATGGAGGGCAAGACAGTGCTTACTCTTTCAAAGGCAGCGGGCAAGAGGCCCGTGGACTTCCTCTTGGACATACTCGTAGAAGAGAGGTTACGGATAGGGGCCATCTTTTACTCCATGAATGAGCATAACCTTGTCAGATTTCTTTCCCTCCCGTATACGATGATAGGTTCTGACAGTTCCGCACGTTCTATGGACGGACCGACCCATAAAGGCAAACCTCACCCAAGGGGCTTCGGGACATTCCCCAGATTCCTCGGCAGGTATGCCAGGGACAGGAGACAAATGAGCATAGGCAAGGCGATTTACAAAATGACCATGCTCCCGGCCGAGACCTTTGGTCTGAAAAGAAGAGGCCGTATACTGCCCGACAATATAGCTGATCTGGTGATATTCGATGACCAAAGACTAAAGGACATGGCAACCTTCGAAGAGCCGTTTTTGAAACCCACGGGGATATCCTATGTCTTGGTGAACGGATCACCCGTTGTGTGGGAGGGGGAGGCAACTGGTAAAACAGCAGGAAAGGTATTACGTCATGGGGAATAGAAGGGCTGGAGGCAAACCCCTCATTGGCATTACCCCTGATAGGGATGGGGAATATCTGAGGCTGAAACATCAGTACCCTACTGCCATTCTTCGCGCCGGAGGGATACCCATTCTGATCCCTCACTGTAATGACCCTGCCACGGTAGCAGATACCATCGATGGGCTCCTTATTCCCGGAGGGGGTGATATAGACCCTTCCTATTATTCTGAAAAGG
>DASPUA010000152.1:0-4097 GCA_035623135.1 Thermodesulfovibrionales bacterium
AAAATGAAACAGGCTTTTATGAGTGGAAAAGCACAAGGGAAAAAGTCAAAAAGAATGAAGATTCAAGCCGCCATGTTGATGTTTTATGTCCTTCTAAGCATTTTGTCGGCCTTTGCAGATGATTTTGAGGATGGAAAAAAAGCATATGTGGGCGGGGACTACAAAACTGCATACCAGTTATTTTTGAAAGCCGCTGATCAGGGAAATACTAGGGCAAAAACCTATCTTCGCATGATGTGTGCCAATGGACAAGGAGTGGGGAAGAGTTGCAAGGAATCTGCAAGAAGTGACCGTCTTGCCACTGAAAAGGGACAGGCTGATGCACAATCTAACTGCGGTGTTTTGTACGATAAAGCACAAGGAATACTGCAAGATGAAAAAGAAGCTGTGAAGTCATACCGTCTTGCCGCTGAGCAGGGAGATGCTGGGGCACAAGTTGCGCTTGGTGTTAGGTACGAGACAGGCGACGGTGTGCAGCAGGATTACAAAGAAGCTCTGAAGTGGTACCATCTCGCCGCTGACCAGGGGTATGCTTTGGCACAAACCTATCTTGGTGTTTTGTACAAGACAGGCGAGAGCGTTCCACAGGACTATAGGGAAGCTGCAAAGTGGTTTTGTCTTGCCGCTGAGCAGGGAGATACTTTGGCGAAATGTAATCTTTCAGCCCTCTACGCCAGTGGTAGGGGAGTGAGCAGAAATATGTCTATCGCAAAACAACTTGCCAAAGAAGGCATCAATGCAGGAGAAAATTTATGCCAGGAAGTCTGGAAAAAATATAATCTGGCGAATTATTAGTCAAACAATCCCGAAATAGTTCTAAGCTATTGTGAGGTCCTATGGCAATTTGCCTTATAGATTTCCGTTGAAGTGTTCAGGTGTGAGAATTGCATCAAAGGTGTTTGTTCCAGGAGCGAAATCCAGGTGCATTCTTGGGGGCGAAACCAATGCCACAATGTCGGATTTGCATCGGCATCCCCGGCAGGGTGAAATCGGAACTGATGGCAGGAATGATGCAGAATATGGCCTATGACCACGAAGTCGTTCACAGTCAAACCAGTAAGGATCGCTGTTTCGGAGGCGGGGCTTAAGGAAGTATAATCGGCCTGGCTAAGCCTGAAGCCATTCGGGCTTTGCAGAGTGTACCGGTTCAGTCTTCATTGCTTCTTGCTCAGCACCTCGATCGCCAAGGGGATCGTGCTCACGGCACCGACAAGCAAGAGTGTCCACCCTATCGCCTTTCTCTGGTCCTTATTGAGTTTGTCTGCCAAGAGTAGACCTGCCCCTGCGCCGAGCATTCCACGTGTGCCTGCTATCAAGGCGATTTCCGGTAATGTAAGTTCTGCCTTTTTCATGCTTCCTCCTAAAATCAGTCATTCTTATTTCAACGAGTTGTGTCTTTTGTTCCGCTGAAGTTCTCTATGTATTATAGAAATTATATCAATTGACGAGTGAAATATATACTTCCTGGAAGGACTTGCATTGGGCCCTCATTCTGCTGGAAGTCAGCTTTCTTTTTCTGAGCGCGCGTTGGGCAGTTCTCCCCAAGTTTTTTTACTCAGTGCAATCTTCTTCTTTACGATGGCCCACGTCTTGGTGCTCAGAAAGGATTCGGGCCAACGACCTCTCATGCGCTTGTACATTTCATAAGGAACGGCAAAGGTAATCTCATCGGTCTTGAGAAATTTTCTATCTGAAGGGTCCCATCCTCCTATGACCGCTTTAAGTTTTCCCTCAGAGAGGTATTTGAGCGGCCAAGTAACTATGTTGGTACAGCCAGCCCCGAAGGGAGAAGAGACCGCCTCAAAGTCATTGGTCACGAACGTGGCAAGCTGATTGAGGCCGGCAATGACCTCTGCCCTCGCAAAAAAGGTCACTACCGCAGGCATCTCATTCCCTGCAAACTGGCTCATTGGCTTAAAGACACAGAAACGGGCCGGGGCGGGAGGGGGATCAACGGATTTAAAGAAGGCGCGGGTGACTTCCGGTGATTCCAGATAATGTTCACCCTCTAAATGGCCAGGGATGCCTGAAGAAACGTAGTGTGCAATAAAATCCAACTGGGGTTTCAAAAAACCGAGATAAAAGGCACCACCAAGACAGCCGAAATGCTCTCTGTCAAAATAGGCCCAGGTCTTTCTCCTTCGCGCAAGCCAGATGTTGCCGATAACGCAGGAGAAGTGTTCAAATAAAGTTCCAAAATCAACCTCTCCCTTTGCTTCCTGTGAGGCTGAAGGGAGAGTTCCCTTTTTGGGACAAAAGCCTCCCTCTGGCTGTTGATTCGTGTAGTACATCCCCATGGGTTCTTCATCAAGACCTAGGACATCCATGAACTCCCTTAAGGTTTCTTTCTCTGTCACGATGCCACCCTCCTTTCAAGGACGCTTGTTCCGCTGGCCGTTTGGACGATCAATTCCGCTTTCTCGGGATTGCGCTGTCTTCCTTTTGCGTACAATTATATCACTGCTGGGACAGACATGGTGATGAAGAAGTGGAGAATGGCTGAAAGGGGAGATTGTAAACTTTAGTGATATAATCATTGACAGAAAGGGGGTCATTCCTATATACTTCTAATTGAGACTTGGTCTCAATTAGAAGTATGCACGTACAAGAACATCGTCATAGGCATCGACACAGGGCAAGAACCAGTCATTACGATCAGATTGCCCTTATCGGAAACCCTAACGTAGGGAAAAGCGTAATATTCGGACTCCTTACCGGCAAGTATGTTACTGTCTCCAATTATCCTGGGACAACGGTCGAGGTTTCACATGGCAATATTGCCCTCGACAGTAAGAAATTTCATGTGGTGGACACCCCTGGTGTGAACAGCCTCATTCCCATGAGCGAAGATGAAAAAGTCACTAGGGATATCCTTTTGAATGAACGACCGTCACTTGTGGTCCAGGTATCTGATTCAAAAAACCTCAAACGTACCCTCCTCCTCACCCTCCAGATAGCGGAGATGGGTATTCCCCTGGTCCTTGACCTCAACATGGAGGACGAGGCAAGGGACCGGGGAATTATCATCAACATTCAGAAACTCAAGGAAATCCTGGACACCGAGGTGGTCACCACGATTGCGCCCCAGAGAAAAGGGCTTAAGGAGCTGAGGAATTCTCTCCTCAATCCTTCCCTGCCGCAGGTGCGTATACACTACCCAACTGTGATAGAAGAGTATGCGGAGAAGATATCCCTCCTGCTTCCGGAAGCGAACATATCCAAGAGATCCATTGCTATCATGATACTTTCTGGTGACGAGAGTCTGAAAGAGTGGTTAACCGCCCATCTGCCCGGAGAAGTAATTAAAGAAATAGAAAGCCTCAGGGATGAATGTCAGATGAAGATGCATGGCAGGCTGAGCGAAACGGTGAACCGAGCGAGGCTGGAGATGGCAGGTGAAATAGCGGAAAAGGTTATAAAACGCATCCCTCCTGAGGGAGGAAGACTCTTTTATCACTTGGGAAGATTGAGTATGCATCCGGTATGGGGAATTCCTCTATTACTCATCGTCCTATTCGGTCTTTATGAATTTGTCGGGGTCTTTGGTGCGGGGACATTGGTTAATTTTTTCGAAAAAACAATCTTCGGGGAATATATAAATCCCATGGCCACAAAGGTTGTGCAGTTGCTGGTTCCCATTGGCTTCATTCAGGAGATGCTCGTGGGTGAATATGGTCTTGTCACTGTTGCGCTGACCTATGCCATTGCCATAATTCTCCCTATTACCGTTACCTTTTTTATCGCCTTTGCCATACTGGAAGACAGCGGATATCTTCCTCGCCTGGCTATCATGAGCAACAAGGTTTTCAGCCTTATGGGGCTTAACGGAAAGGCGGTGCTTCCGATGGTGCTGGGCTTGGGTTGTGGGACCATGGCAGTCATGACATCAAGGATACTCGAGGCGAGAAGGGACAGGATCATCATTACGTTTCTTTTGGCCCTCGCCATACCGTGTTCTGCGCAACTTGGGGTGATTCTTGGGATGCTCAGTGCCCTGTCCTTTTTGGCGACTATTATTTGGGTGGGATGCATCCTCCTTGTGCTCTTTGTCTCGGGATATCTTGCCTCGAAGGTGATCAAGGGAGAGCGAACAGATT
>DASPUA010000153.1:0-10672 GCA_035623135.1 Thermodesulfovibrionales bacterium
TTGATCATGACAGGAGTGAGCGCAGGAAGTACGACTATCTCCTCCGTGACTTCGAGCTCATGAATGAGCTGTGCGGAATTCTGAGACGGATGAGGCTCGAAAGGGGGAGCCTCGACTTCGATCTTCCCGAGCCTGAAGTCATCCTGGATCTCCAGGGAAGGCCCGAAGCCATTCTCAGGGCGGAGCGGAACCTTGCGCATATGCTCATAGAGGAATTCATGATCGCTGCCAATGAAGCGGTCGCAGAACACATTGGGTCGCTTGGCGTTCCCTGCCTGTACAGGATTCATGAAGAGCCTGACCCCATGAAGCTGGAGGATATTGTAAGAGCGGTAAGGCCTATGCTGAAGCTGAAGAGGAAATCGCTAAAACCTGAGGACTTTCCCCAGCTGCTCGCACGTATCAAGGGAGTGCCTGGCGAGGAGGTCATTCACTATATGATTTTAAGGAGCCTCAAACAGGCACGGTACTCCCCCATCAATGTGGGACATTTCGGCCTCTCCTCAAAATGCTACACACACTTCACCTCTCCCATCAGGCGATATCCTGATCTTGTCGTTCACAGGATCTTAAGAGAAGTATTAATCAAAAAACATCTCTCTGACAAGAGAATCAAGGAACTGGATGGTCTCCTGCCGGAGATTGCCTTTCATTCATCCCGTATGGAGCGGCATGCAGATGATGCAGAAAGGGAAGTGCTGGATGCCATGCGTGTGTGGTTCATGAAAGACAGAGTAGGGGAGGAATATGGGGGAATGGTGGTGGGGGTGACCCCTTACGGGCTCACACTGAGATTAAAGGATTTTTATGTGGAGGGGTTTGTTCACGTGTCATATATGACCGATGATTTCTACAGGTATGACGAGAGGGCTATCGTCCTCTCCGGCAGAAATACGGGACGCTCCTTCAGAATAGGAGATTCTGTGGGGGTGAGGGTCGATAAAGTTGACATGGAGGAAAGGGAGATACTTTTCGGAATGCTCGCACCGCCCTCTAAAAGGGAATAGGCGCCGCACTATCTCATGGCATCGCTAAAACGCACCCTTGACAAATTTTACCGTGAGTATCCCTTTAAGGATCGTGTCCTCCATGATCCAATCAGCTTTCCCCGCCGCTATACACACTCCAGGGATATCGAGATTTCAGGATTCATCGCTTCGTGCCTCGCATATGGCAGGGTGGAGCTCTTTACGCCGGTGATTGAAAAGATTCTCTCCCTCATGGGCGCACATCCCCATGTCTTTGTCATGGATTTTAATGTGCGGAAACACAGGGGAAAATTCACGTTCAAGTACCGGTTTAATGAGCAGGAAGATATTCTCTGCCTCGTCCTGATTCTCTGTGAACTGCTGAGGAGATATTCATCCCTGGAAAATGCCTTTATGAGGTACTACAATTCCCGGGACCCCCATACGGGATGGGGAATCAGCGGACTTGTGCGTGAGATCCTGTCCATTGACACCACAAGGGTCTACGGGAGCAATATTCATCCTAGGGGATTGGCTCAATTGTTTCCTTCGCCTGCAAAAGGAAGCGCCTGCAAGAGGATGAACCTCTTTCTTCGGTGGATGGTGCGGGATAGGGACATTGATTTAGGTGTATGGAAGGCGGTACCCATGAGCAAGCTCGTGATCCCTCTCGATACCCATATCACAAGGATATCACAGTGCCTTGGATTCACCAGCCGTGCATCGGCAGACTGGAAGACCGCGTTGGAAATTACTGAGGCCCTGAGGGAATTTGATTCTGAAGATCCATTGAGATACGATTTTGCACTCTGCCATCACGGAATCTCTGGGATCTGCAGTGCACAAAGGGGTGCGGGATGCAGGGAGTGCGCCTTTCACGGGGTCAAATAAAAGGTGGTGCTTGGTTCCTTCTTAACCAGGGGTCCCTTAGAGACTAATCGTCTCACGACCCTTTGTCTTAAGGCCTTGCCTCTAAGACCTTACCGCCTGAGACCTAAGGTAAAGAGGAGCAAGACCACCACCCATTGAAACCCTCACTCTTAAGTGCAGCCTACTCTTTTTTGTGATGTCTGTCAAGCCTTTTTTTGATCGCTTTTTTGGAATTTTCTAGAAGACGCTCTCAATGAAGCGAAGGAGAGACCATGCCGGACATTCATGTTTACATCGCACTGCTGGATATGGTATAAAATGCGAAACAAGATTGGAGGAAATAATGAAAAAATTGCTTGTATCCCTGCTTCTTGTACCGGTGGCCTTGTTATGCTCCTGCACAAAACAGGGAGAACAGAAGTCTTCGTCGTACATTGCCAAGGTTGGCTCAGAGGTCATCACCCAGGAAGATGTGAACAGGGAGTTTAAGGGACTCCCCCTGCAGATACAGAATATGTTTGCAGGACCTGAGGGTGCTGAAAAGTTTGCAGATGAACTTGTGAAGAGGGAGATGCTTTCCCAAGAGGCAAAGAAAAAAGGGCTTGACACTGATGCCGAATACAAAAAGAAGGTGGAAGAGTTCAAGAAACTCACCCTGATCAGTCTCCTCCTCCAGAAAGAGGTAGAGGAAAAGGCAAAGGTGACCGACAAAGATGTGAAAGATTATTATGAAGCCCACAAGGCAGAACTGACCACGAACAATCAGGTGAGGGCGAGCCATATTCTGGTAAAGAATGAAGAAGAAGCAAAGAAGATCCTGGATCAGGTGAGGAAGGGTGCTGACTTTGCAAAGATTGCAAAGGAGAAATCCATAGATGCCGGCTCTGCAAAGAATGGCGGAGACCTTGGGTTCTTTTCACGGGGACAGATGGTGCCTGAGTTTGAGAATGCTGCCTTTGCCCTTAAACAGGGGGAGATTGGGGGACCTGTGAAGACCCAGTTCGGCTACCACATCATAAAGGTGACCGGGAAAAAAGAGGGAAAGATCGTAGAGTTCGACAAGGTGAAGGATCTCCTTACTCAGAAGGTTACCGCAGAGAAACAGAAACAGGTGTTTGATGGGTATATGAATGAACTGAAAAAGTCTTATAAGGTTGATATCAACAAAGATGCGCTTGCAAAAATGTGGAAGGAAACGAAGGAGAAGACAGGCGTGGTAAATGAAAAATCAGGACAACCGACACCAAAACCAGAGGCTGCCAAATAGGGAAATGAAGAGCCCTGTCCAGAACGTATCCTGGACAGGGCTCTTCACGCTAAGGAATTGCTCTGTGTGGAATACGCTCGCTATCCGTTTCAGTCAGAAAAACCTTTCTGAGCTTTGGGGATCACATATTCGCATGATTGATTACCGTCAGAGATGCACTGCTCCCTTCTTACTGCCTCACCGATAAGTTCCCTGTAAAGCTGGAGGTCATAGTCACATGCTTCTTTAAAACGGCGTGCGACCTTCAGGATAGGGCAATGAAACTGTTTAAGTCTGAACAAGGCGGGATGTTCTTCCAGTTCGACGATATAGCCGTTTTCCTGGAGCATGTCAGAAAAGGCGCGGATTCGAGATGAGAGCGTGTCCATGCCCTTAAGCTGAGGAATCAATTCCGCGGCGAGTCGCTCTTTTCTCCTTCTGAATATTCCATCTATCTTGCCTTTTCCGTCTGTCATTTCCAGGTCGCTGAGTATGTCCAGGGCTAAATCCTGATATCCTTTGGGAAAAAGCTCATCCGCTGTTTCTGTCAGTCTGTAGAGAAACCCGGGCCTTCCCACACCGTGTTTCTTGGTCACATATTCGACTATGCCCTTCCTCTCAAGAACAAGAAGATGCTGCCTGATGCCCATGGGAGTTATACTGACCTCCCTGCTCAGTCCGTCCACTGACATGCTGCCTTTTTTCTTGAGGGTAAGGAGTATTTTTTCCCTTGTGGGATTATCGGTAAGGGCTGTGTCCATACGCAGGGAAAATAACATAATTACGCATATTTGTAAATAGACTGCCTTCAGTCATCCGTTTGGGTTCGAATGCGCTGGCTTGGTCCGTCTATCTGTTCTCTTTGAGCTTTGAGAAATCGGCAATAAGCGAGCCCATTTTCCCAATTTCGTGCAGGAGTGCAAACCTGTTCAACTTGACCTCTTCCCTTTTATCCATCACCAGCACCTTATCAAAGAAGCTGTTAATGGTTTCTGTCAGCGTGGATAATCGCTTTATGGCATCATAATATTCCTTGTTCTTAAGCGATGCATTGAAGGCTGGTTTCATATTGTGCAGTTCACTATAAAGACTCTTTTCCTGTTCTTCTGAGAGAACCTCAGGTTTCAACGCCGGCACGTCTGCCTTTGGGACGATATTGTGTATGCGCTTCATCGCAAGAAGAAACGGTGTATATCCGTCATCGGCGGTAAACCTCTTGAGTGCATTCATCCTCTCCTTCATCTCGGCGATTGGTACACTCTCCATAAGGGGCAGGACAGACTGAATGGTGTCACTGTCGTAATGCTGTAATGAAAAAAGCGGCTCAATCCTCTGCGCGAAGAAGCGCAGCACTTCATCGAGAAGAGAAGTCCGTTTGTTCAGCACGTTTTCTTCAGCCTTTGCGATAAGTTCCCTCAGAGCAACGGGATAGCCCTTTTCCATAAGGATGGCGATCACCGCCAGTGCCTGTCTTCTGAGAGCGAAAGGGTCCTCGGAGCCTGTGGGGACGAGATCTACACCAAAAAATGAAACGATATTATCGATTTTGTCGGAAAGGCTGAGCAAGGCGCCCATATCGTTCTCGGGTAGTCGATCACCCGAATGTGAGGGAAAATACTGTTGCACGATTGCCTCCGCAACCTCGTGCTCCTCTCCGTCGTGCACCGCATAGTATTTTCCCATGAGTCCCTGTAACTCAGGAAATTCCCTCACCACGCCTGTAATGAGATCGGTCTTGCAGAGCCATGCAGCCCTCTCGATACTCTGCTTTACGTGGGGCAGGAGAATTTCAGACAGGAACGATGCGAGAGTAACAACTCTCCGGGTCTTGTCATAAAGGCTCCCGAGTTTATCATGGAACGTCACCCGTTTGAGGTCCTGAATTCTGGAATGAAGGGTTCTTTTGATGTCCTCCTCATAATAGAACCGGGCATCCTCGAACCGCGCCTTTATTACACGCTCGGCCCCTTTCCTTATGGTCTCTTTATTTTCGTCCTTCGTGTTGCTGATAACGACGAAGTAGTTTTTGAGGTTTCCATGATCGTTCTCTATAGCAAAGTATTTCTGATGATCCTTCATGACCGTAATGAGCAACTCTTTGGGAAGCCTGAGATACTCAGGAGGAAATTCGCAGAGAACCGGCACAGGGTACTCCACAAGATTTGTCACTGTGTTGAAGAGTTCTTCATCTCTTAAGGCCTTACCCGCCACCGATACGGCAAGGTTCTCGATCCCCTTCGCAATTTTACGTTTTCTCTCTTCAATATCCGCGATCACATAGTTGTTTTCGAGAAGATTAATATAGGAAGGAATCTCCTTGACGATAAAGGACCCCGGGGAAAGAAATCGGTGCCCTTTCGTAATATTGCCGCTCCTCAGGCCGTCGATCTCAAAAATAATTGTTGTACCATCAAGGAGTGCCATGATCCAGTGTATCGGCCGCACAAATCTGAGATCTCCGTTACCCCATCTCATGGATTTAGGAAAATTCAATGAGAGTATAACCTTCTTCAGTGCCTCATGGAGAAGGTCCATAACCGGAGCACCTTTATAGTGAATTACCGCTACTACATATTCCCCCTTTTCCTTCTTTTTTACCACAAGATCGTTTACGTCTATTCCTTGGGACTGTGCAAAACCCGCGGCTGCCCTGGTGGGGGCTCCGTGCTCATCAAATGCGGCCTTCTTCGCGGGCCCATATACCTCCTTCACCCTGTCTTTTTGCATGGGAGGGATTCCCTTCACCAACAGAGCGAGACGTCTCGGAGTCGCATACGCGTTCATTCCTGAAAAACCGATAGAATACTCTTCAAAGATTGATTCAGTATTGCTCTTGAGCATAATTAACGCAGGGGGAATGAACCTCGCCGGAATCTCCTCAGTGCCGATCTCCAGCAAAAGGGATGATGTGAACATTGGTGCAGCATTTTGACCGGAATGTTCAGCGCTGTGGGAGACTGAGGAAAATGGAGTAGTGCTCATCGACCGCTCCTCAAAAGCGGAAACCCCATGTGTTCCCTCTGTGCAAAAAAGGCTTCAGCGCAGAGTTTTGCGATGCCTCTCACTCGCGCGATATATCCTGTTCTTTCTGTAACAGAAAAAGCACCGCGCGCATCCAGAAGGTTAAAGGTATGAGAGCATTTAAGGCAATATTCGTAAGATGGCGTGACGAGTCCCAGTTCATTGAGCCGCCTCGCCTCCCGTTCATATGATTCAAACTGACGCATAAGGAGGTCGGTGTCTGCGAAATCAAAGTTATACTTGGAGCCTTCCACCTCGGTCATATGATGGATGTCACCATACGTGATGCCACTCCCCCACTGGAGATTAAATACATTATCAACTTCCTGAAGATACATGGCGATCCTTTCGAGGCCGTAAGTGATTTCGAGAGAGACTGGTTTAAGGTCGATCCCGCCCACCTGCTGAAAGTACGTGAACTGGGTAATCTCCATTCCATCGAGCCAGACCTCCCATCCCAGTCCCCACGCCCCAAGGGTCGGCGATTCCCAGTCATCCTCGACAAAGCGGATGTCATGTTTCAGCGGGTCTATACCGATATAGGTGAGGCTGTCGAGGTAGAGTTCCTGGCTTTCTTCGGGCGAAGGTTTCAGTATCACCTGGTACTGGTAATAATGCTGCAGCCTGTTGGGGTTTTCCCCATATCTTCCGTCTGTGGGTCTCCGAGAGGGCTCAACGTAGGCTACTTTCCATGGCTCAGGACCGAGAACTCTGAAGAAAGTGGCAGGATGAAAAGTCCCTGCACCCACCTCTATGTCATATGGCTGAAGGAGCACACATTCCCTCCTTGACCAAAATTCATGGAGCTTCAAAATGAGGTCTTGGAAATTCATGGCGATGACAAAGAATCATAAAAGATGGAGAAGGTGTTTGTCAATGAATGGATGGGGGAATTGAGCCTTCGCGATATGGTATAATTGCAACAATGCAGGAGAAATTATTCATGAAGGGCAATGAGGTGATTGCCGAGGCGGCAATTCATGCAGGCTGTCGCTTCTATGCAGGTTACCCCATCACTCCCCAGAATGAAATTCCTGAATATATGTCTCGTAAAATGCCCGAGGTGAAAGGGGTATTTATCCAGGCGGAGAGTGAACTGGCGGCCATAAACATGGTATACGGGGCATCGGCATGCGGGGCAAGGGCGATGACCTCTTCCAGCAGCCCTGGGGTAAGCCTTAAACAGGAGGGAATATCCTTTCTCGTGGGTTCTGAACTCCCCGCGGTGATTGTGAATATGCAGAGGGGTGGCCCGGGGCTTGGAAATATTTCAGCAAGTCAGGCAGACTATTTTCAGGCAGTGAAAGGGGGAGGTCACGGCGATTATAAACTCCTTGTCTATGCGCCTTACAATCTTCAGGAGCTGTGGGATCTCACTATGCTCGCCTTTGACAAATCCGATGAATACAGAAATCCTGCCATGATTCTTGCTGATGGTATACTCGGCCAGATGATGGAGCCGTTTTATCCAACCCCTTACCTTGGCCCCCATCTCCCTGAGAAAACCTGGGCGCTCACAGGATGCCTTGGGAGGAAGCCCAATGTGTTGAAATCTCTCTATATGGGTGAGGGTGAACTGGAGATGCGGAACAATCTCCTTCAGGATAAATATAAAAAAATGAGGGAGAAGGAAGTGAGGTTTGAGGCGACGGGAGTTGAGGACGCGGAGCTTATTGTGGTCGCCTTTGGCATCGCCGCGAGGATCGCCCTTTCTGCCGTAAAATGCCTGAGGAACGAAGGCGTCAGGGTAGGCCTCTTCAGGCCCATTACCCTTTTCCCTTTCCCTGAAAAGGAACTCTCAGGGCTTGCGGGTGACGGAAGAGACTTTCTCACCATCGAACTTAATGCCGGTCAGATGGTGGAGGACGTGAGACTTTCTGTGAATGGGAGGTCGGAAGTGCATTTTTATGGGAGGCCGGGAGGGGCCATTATGACGCCTGAAGAGGTACAGGAAAAAATACAGTCCCTTTTTACCTCTCACTACTCAACTTCTCAAACTCGGTCCTGAAATATTCCGTAGTGAGATCATCATATACGCAGAACTCTATGAGTTCGATGTGTGTCCCCGGGTTTTCATTTATATAGCGTAATGCCGTGGTTACCAAAATCTCCGCACACCTGTTCTTGGGGAATCCGAAAATGCCGGAGCTTATCGCCGGCATGGAAATGCTCTTCATCCCTTTCCCTGATGTAAGAACGAGGCTGCTGAGGACCGCGCTTTTCAGTTTATTGTCCTCGTCCCCTTCTCCCATCCTCGGTCCCACGGCATGGATCACGTACCTGGCAGCAAGCTTGCCCGCTCCGGTGATTGCTGCATTGCCTACCGGGACAAAGCCGATCCTGTCACTTTCCTTCTGTATGATAACGCCACCCTTCCTGACTATGGCCCCTGCAACACCTCCACCATGCTGCAGATACGAGTTGGCAGCATTCACAAGAGCATCGACATCCCTCTCAGTTATGTCCCCCTGCACGAGACGCAGAATCTTGGTGTTCACTTTCTTCTCGCTGATTACCTTCATGTCCCTCTCCTCCCGCAAAATCCGGATTCTCTGTGATGGGCTCATCCCACCGAGACAAGATGCAATGGCCCTCACTATTTCCTAAGATGATTACCTAAGCTTCAATCTTACAGGAAATTACCGAACGACACAATTGGTCTTGGGGTATGATAAAATATAAAAAAAGAACAGGCGGGATATAAATACCAACCATTTACGGAAACACCTCAGGTCTTAAGGGAGCACAGATACGCTCCCTTGAAAGAATCTACCGGAGAAAGATTCCCCAGAATAGGGTAATCACCCCTGAACTTGCCCGGTATCTTGGAGAGGTGTCGACTGACATTGGCCGTCAAGTGGGGATATTGGTTCCCAGGTCGGGCACCATTAGTCATGTAATGGTGGGAGATACCAAGGGAATTCTCATCCCAGACCTCACAGACTATCCCATTGGCAGGAAGGCACTTCGGGGACTCAGGCTCATCCATACCCATCTCGCGGATGAATCCCTTAACCAGGATGATCTCACCGACCTTTCTTTGCTGAGGTTAGATATTATTGCAGCCATTGGCATAAAAGATCGTCTTCCTGACCGCATTTTTGTTGCCCATCTCATGCCCCAAGGTTCCGAAAAGCCCGTGGAGGTGTTTCCCGCCCGGGGATTCCATCAATTTGATATGGACTTCCTTTCCTTTATCAGGGCCCTTGAGGACGAGATGGAGAGGCGCCAAACCTTTGACCAGAAAGATGGCAGGGAGAGGGCCATTCTCGTGAGCGTATCGACGAGGCCGAAATATGAACAAGAGGATGCCATGGAAGAGCTCAGGGATCTGGCCCTTTCCAGCGGTGTCCTTGTGCTCGATGAAATAATCCAGAGACCTAAGGAGGTAAATCCCAAGTACCTTATGGGCGAAGGAAAGTTGAAGGAGCTAATCATCGGAGCGATGAATAAGGGTGCAACAATCCTGATATTTGACCAGGACCTTTCGCCATCCCAGACCAAGGCGATCGGGGAACTGGCTGAATTGAAGGTAATAGATCGCTGCCAATTGATTCTGGACTTATTCGCCCAGCGGGCACATAGCAGGGACGGAAAGGTTCAGGTGGAGCTTGCACAATTGAAGTACCGGCTACCAAGATTGACGGGAAAGGGAACTGCAATGTCACGGCTGATGGGTGGGATCGGGGGAAGGGGGCCGGGTGAAATGAAACTCGAGATTGACAGGAGGCGGGTGCGCGACAGGATACACCTGCTCGAGAGGGAGCTGAGAAATCTCTCCGGGGCAAGGAGGCAGCGAACACAGAGAAGGGTGGAAACGCGTATACCCATTATATCTATTATCGGTTATACGAATGCAGGGAAATCAACCCTGCTGAACGCCCTTACCAGGAGCGAAACATTTGTTGAGGATAAAATGTTTGCGACCCTCGACACCGCGAGCAGGAGGCTCAGGTTCCCCAGGGAACGGGAGGCCATCATCACCGACACCGTGGGGTTCATACGGAACCTTCCCAAGGATCTCATGGCAGCGTTCAGGTCTACCCTTGAGGAGCTTGAGGATGCGGATATTCTCGTACATCTTGTGGATGCGTCAAGCCCGAGATTTGAGCAACATATCGCCTCTGTGGACAAGATACTGGAAGAGCTCCATCTCAGGAATAAGCCGCAGCTTTTGGTGTTCAACAAGGTGGACAAAGTCACACATGAGGAAGCGGAGAACTTAAGAATGCGATTTCATGCGGTCACCGTCTCTGCCCTTGACCCCTCAACATTCAAATCCCTTCTGGAGGCAATAGAGAGCTACATTTGGAATGGTAAAATGGCAGAGGCAACGGTATAATAGATGTGCGTCATTACGCATACATGGGTGAGTTATTTAATAATTAAGAGGGATAAGGCTGGGGGAGGTTGTGGTGCCGGCTCTTCTCCTTCGGAACGCAGGAGAATACATGGAATTTAAGCCAAAGTGGATCGCGTGGGAAATTACGCGGAGATGTAATCTCAGGTGTGTGCACTGCCGGTCTTCCTCGGAACTGGAGGTGAAGGGACACCCTGATTTGTCCCG
>DASPUA010000154.1:0-7085 GCA_035623135.1 Thermodesulfovibrionales bacterium
AGAAGATTCCCGCTGAAATTCGCCGGAAATTCTCTTGATACATTCACTCCGATGTTGCTCAGTACTGCATCCAAATAGAACCTGTTTAAGGTAAATCCCCTGAGATAGGCAACCCCTGAGAGTTCCAGGTCACCGCCCCCGGTCTTGCCCGAGAGTTTCTGGATCACGATTCTGTCTCCATCCATATAGAGATACCCGTTTATCGAGCTCACCTTGGAAGGGATATCCCTCACCCCGAAAATGGCATTGGACACAGTAACCCCGCCGTTGATCCGTGGGGCATCCCACTTCCCTGTAAGACCAAAGACAAACCCCGCGTCTCCTCTGAGCGTGTCAATCTTCTTTGATAAACTTTTCAGAGGCAGGAGCGTCGAGTTCCCCTCCATCACGAGATTATACTCCTTCCCTATTTCGCAATCCCCGGTCACCTGAAATGAAGTGCTCCCGCTCCTCATCTTCACAGAGGAGAATGTCAGCAGTTTGTCCTTCATTTCAAAACGTATCTCGGATTCGTTGGAAAAGTTGTAGCCGTAGAGTGCAACGGTTAGCTGGTTCAGGAATGCGTTGGCAGTGAAATGAGTCTTGTCCCCAGACATCTCGACATGTCCCTTCATATTGATAAGCAGGTCTTCAGGAACATCCTTGAGAAAAGGAGAGACGAGGAAATCGTACCTTCCAGATTTGACCTCAAGATGGCCGGTCCATGGCCTCACTCCTTTCATATTCGCCCTTCCGTTTAACGTCACCCGTTCATTAAAAAGAGCAGCATCAAGGAGCAGGATGTCGTCCTTCATGGAGGCCTTGATGTTTCCTCCTCCGAGATCCAGGCCCTTCATCCTGCTTCCGCTGAGGGCCGCCTCTGCTCCCAGCGATCGTTCGTCGTATGAAAAAGAAAGGGAAAGGGAATCCACCGCCACGCCGTAAAGGGTAAATGACCGGACCCGCGCAGTCCCCTTAACCATGGGCGTTGGTTCAGTCCCGCTTATGCTGATCGCAGTATCCAATTTGCCTCTAGGATACGCTTTCAGGGCCTTCTTATACACGCCCTTCACACAGGTCTCAAGGTCAGCATTATTAATTGCGAGAGAAAGTCCGTACAGGGGTTTCTTGAGATCAAAGAGTTCCTTGCTCTCAGGAAATTTCACGCTCCCCTTGAGCGCTGCGGTCACAGGCTGGTCTTGTTCAGGACTCAGCGTGGCAGTAAGCTCCTTTACTTCAAGGATGTCTTTCCTGTAACTCAGATCACCCACCATGTCACCAAGGGAATATTCTTCGTACGCTACTGAATACAGCTTCATTCTTCCAGCAATGAGGGGATCGTCAAACCTTCCTGTCACTGTTCCGGAGAATTCACCCCTCCCGGTGAACTCACGGCGGTACGGCAGCGTCACATCCGTAAGATCAGCCGTTTTCCCTTGAACAGTAAGACGAAGCTGGGAGGTATTGATATCAACGTTACCGTAAAAAGTAAAGACCGATTTCTCGGTGCTTGCCTCAGAATCCGAAAGGGTGAAGACATTGTCCCGGGAAGCAAAGGAACCCTTGATTTTTCTGATCCTTCCCAGCACATCTTTCCCCTGCTCCGAAGCCTCGAAGACATACCATCCTGAAGGATTAAAGTTCGTCCCCGACGTGCTTATCTCTCCCCTCACCCTGCCGAAGGGGATATCCGGTTTCCACCCAATGAGCGTGAGAACAGCAGGGCTGTCCACATCTAAGAATTTGGCCTTCAGCGCATAATATTCATCACCTGATACAGACAGGGTGAGTTCTGCGTCTGCATGCCCGTGATACAGGTCGGCCTTTCCTTCCGAGAAGCGTAATGTGCGGTCATCGTAAAGAACTGAGCATTTGAGCTCATCCACATCAATATCAAACAGGTTGCCTTTTTTGAGTCGTGCCTTTGCAGTCCCTGTGAGACGGTTCAGAGGTCCTTTCAGCGCTCCAGTAAAATCCACAAACCCTTCGACGCGTTCCTTCACCTTCAGCAGTTCCATGAGTGTCTGGATGTGGAAACCACCCTTCAGCTCTATGTCCACTACAGACTGCTGAAGATTGTCCATCATGAGACGCACGGTTCCGTGTGCAAAGATCTCGCCTTCACCTTGCCTTTTCAGGCCAAATATTTTTTTAACCGATTCAGCGAGGAGCCCTGCCCGAAGCTGAAAATCACCGGAGTTCTTCGTCAGGCCCTTATCCCCCTTGGATGAAAAGACACCACTCGCATTGATCATGGAACCATAAAACCCAATCTGGAGCCCCCTCACTTCCAGCTGCCCTTCTTTTAATACCACAGTCCCTTTCACTCCGCCCTTCACTTCAGGCCAACCTTTAATTGTGGAGGAAAGTTCCCCCAGGCTGAAACTGATCTTTGGAGGGGCGCGTCGCCGCGTGATAAAGTTTTCCCATGCATTGAGTATCGCCTGGCCACTCACACCACTTGCCTGGAAGGTGTTTCCCTGGTGCAGAAGAGTAAATTCTCCGTTATCAAGTGCCACTGCCTTGACAATCACTGTGAGGGGTATCTTCCTTTCCTCTTTGAGATACTTTTTTATGTTGTCTATAATGGTCTCCACCTGGGATGAGCTGCACGTAATCACCGGCTCTTTCACCGCAATCCTCCTCAATACGAGCTGCTTCCTCAAAAGTCCCGATGCTTCAATATACCCTTTCACTCTTGGTATATGTACCAGTTCGATACCCTCATCAAAGACCTTAATCCCCTTTGCCTCGATGAACAGAGGGAATAGGTTGAGAGTGATTTTCTGAGCCATCACCTGTTTCCCGGTGAGTGAAGAAAGCTCAGGAAGAATAAGCTTCTTAAGGAGATTGGATATGTGGGGCCCGCGAAAGAATACCGTGGTGAGGGCAATAATCACCACCGGGACGACGACGAAAAGAATCTTCTTTATTGTAATCTTTCCCATAATGACAACAAGAGCTCGTGGATCGTCATCCCCTCAAGCTTTCTTCCTCTCTGCTGCAGGGAGAAAATGTCGTTCGCAATCCCTGATTCAGTATTGATCCTTGCAGATATTATATCAATATCCCTCTCATGAATCAGGCTTGTGGCATCGTAGAGGAGTCCAAGCCTGTCCTGGGCAAAAAATTCAAGGATACTGCTCTCTCTGGAACTCTCATTGTCAATCTCGATAAAGGGACCGAACCTCCCCAGGACCTCGGGCTTTACTTCGGAATATCCCTGTAAACTCCTGATCTCCTGAATGCCCGATCTACTCCACTGCTCTTCGTCTCTGCTGCACGCCTCATCTCGAAGCTTGCTCTCCAGGTCCTGGCAGAGTCCGTCCCAGCAGATGTCTCCCCAGTTTGCAATCTGGATTTTATCAATCACGATTCCCCCTTTTCCCGTATATACCCTTGCACGATAGATATTCAGTCCCAGAGACGAAAGAACGCCGACGACCCTTGAAAAAAGTCCCGGACTGTCCCATGCACCGACGATAATCTCCGCGGTACCTGCCGAGTCCTCCCTTACCCGTAATCCAAAACCCCTTTCCGTCACCTGCCGGTAGAGACCGTAGTCCGCTGAGATCCTTTCCGGTGTTGATGAAACAATGTATCTCTCGGGCATCAATGCGAGAAATTGCTCTAACCCAGCCCGCTCGTTATCAGAACAGACCATCGTTCTTGTGAATGGATGAGCCGCCTGCACGCTGCCCAAGCCCCTACTCATAGGAGAAACACCGGGAAATCCGCTGAGATACTGTGAAGTAATCTCATAGAGTTCCTTGAGAAGATAGGCCTTCCATTCAGTCCAGAAATCAGGACTCACCGAGGCGATGTCTGCGTAGGTGAGGAGGTAGAGGGCGTCAAGATGTTCTCTGTCACCCACATCATCGGCAAACTGGGCTATAACCTCACTATCTTCCATATCTCCTTTAAAGGCGACAGATGACATCAGGGTGTGGTTCTTCACAAGAAATTCAATCCTCGTCCTCAGTCCGGCAGTGAGGTTGAATCTCTCAAGAATGTTTTTTACTTCCAGATAACCTGCTTCCTCATGATGGCCACCTCCGGAACCGTAGCGGTAACTCTTCACTATTCCCTTCTTTCCGATGTCGTGAAGGAGAAGTGAAAAGATGAGCGCTTCCTTATGCCTTACCTCCTTAAATACGGCCGACAGGTGCTCAAGATTCTTATATTTCGTACCTCCGAGTTCAACCAATTTCTTGACTGCATAGAGAGCATGCTCATCAACCGTATAGCGATGATAGGGTTCGTACACCACAAGAAAACTGAGTGCACCGAATTCCGGAATAAGTCTTCCCAGCACACGGCTGGTGTGCATCTCCTTCAATGTTTCATATGCCCTGTCTCCACGGATAATACTCATAAAAGACTCAACCGCCTTCTGGGAGCTTCTTGTTGTTTTTCCGATGCGGTGGAGATTCTTCCCGATTTCCTCGCTCAGCAGTGGACTGAAACGTTTTCCGGTCTTTGCCCGAACAGAAAATGCCTCGACAATAGTTTCGGGTTTTTTCCTAAGGCAGTCACCATTCGTAACGATCCGGTTTCTTGAGAGAAAAAAATCATCGGTTATCCTTTTTTTGGCATAGAGGAAGGGCAATATCCTGCTGTCTCTTTCCTCTCTGTCCGTCCTCGGCATGCTGAACAGGTCAAGACTCCTCGATGTGATATCATTAATTGCCGATGCCTTGAGATAGAAATACCGCATAAAACGCTCGGACGAGAGAAACCTCTTGGAGGCCTTGAAATTCAGCATTCCCGCGATGCTGTCATGGAATTCGAAGGAGAGTATATCATTTCTTCTCCCGCTGAGCACATGGAGACAGAACCTTGTTTTCAATAGGAAATCATAGGCATTTGAAAGTCTCCTGAACTCTTCTGGGGAGAGTATCTTCCCAAGTTCATCGAAGCACCTTAATCTCAGTTTGATGCTCGCTAGCCAGAGAAGTGCATGGATGTCCCTCAGCGCACCCCTTCCCTCCTTCACATGCGGTTCGAGCATGAAGACGGAGTCGCTTATATTCCTGTGGCGCATCTCAATCTCGCGCAATTTTTCGGTGATGAACCTGGCCGACTCCCTGAATGCGATCTCGGGATATACGGTATCCATGAAATACCGGTAAAGGTCCTTGTCACCCGCTATATAACGATGTTCGAGAAGCGAAGTCCGCGTCTTGACATCTTTTCTTGCCTCACTAATACAGTCAGGGGGTGTCCTGAATGAATGGCCGATCGCACGATTCGTGTCCCAAAGCTTGTAGAGAAATTCAGAGGCCTTTTCCGAAGCAGACCTGTCCCTGGCAAAGAGCATGATATCGATATCGGAAAAGGGAGCGAGTTCTCCTCTGCCGTATCCGCCTACTGCCATGAGACAGAGGCCAGAATGCGCATTGATAGAGAGGAAGAGGTTTTCGAGAAGCGAGTCTGTCCTGCCGGTAAAGAGGGTCGTTAATTGTCTGCCACTGTAGCCCTGTCTTATAAGTTCAGAAAGCTCATGAATATCCATTCCGCGGCCCTGTTCATCTCCTTTTCCTCAAAAAATCCCTCGGTTTTCCCGCCCCTTTTGGCGGTCCCACATGGCCATCTTCCTCCAGAAGCTCCATAATCCTTGCTGCCCTGTTATAGCCGATCTTGAATCGCCGCTGTATGGATGATATGGATACCTCACCTGCGTATTCACCAAACTCCAGAACCTTCAGGTACATTTCGTCCCGTTCATCCGATGTCCCCTCCTGCCCCGCTTCTTCAGCGGCAATGGTCTCCAACAGGGAATAGTCAGGTGATCCTTGTGACGTGATGAATCTGGTGACAGCCCTGACTTCTTCCTCGGTGACCAGGGCACCATGCACCCTCTCAATCCTTTGGCCAGGGAGCATGAGAAGCATATCCCCTTTTCCCAGGAGCTGCTCAGCGCCCTGGCTATCGATAATTGTCCTTGAGTCTATGCGGGAGGTGACCTGGAAGGCGATCCTTGCCGGGAAGTTTGCCTTTATGACGCCTGTGATCACATCAACGGATGGTCTCTGTGTGGCGAGAATGAGATGTATACCGGATGCCCTTGCCATCTGGGCGAGACGGGCGATGGAGTCCTCGACCTCATTCGCGGACGCAAACATCAGGTCGGCGAGTTCATCGATGAATACCACAATGTAGGGAATCTGCTCTTCGCCAGGAACCATCCTGTTAAAGGCGTCTATATTTCTCACCCCCTTCTCTGCGAGGAGCCTGTATCTCCGCTCCATCTCGAATACCATCCTTCTGAGGGCCTCTGCAGCCTCCTTGGGCGCGGTGATTACCGGTGAAATAAGGTGAGGAATATTTTCATAGGAAGAAAGTTCCAGGAGTTTCGGGTCAACCATCAACATCTTCACTTCAGCCGGTGCTGCCTTATAGAGGACACTCATGACCATAGAGTTCATGGAGACACTCTTTCCTGAACCCGTCGCACCCGCCACAAGGAGGTGGGGCATCTTCAGAAGATCGGCAACAACCGTGTTGCCGAATATGTCCTTGCCCAGCGCAAGGGTAAGTTTTGAGTAACTCTTCTGAAAATTCTCCGATGAGATTATCTCCCGGATGCAAACGGTCTCTCGGTGTTTATTCGGAACCTCTATGCCTATGGCTGCCTTACCTGGCAGTGGGAACGCCCTCACGCTCTGCGCCTTAAGGGAAAGGGCAAGGTCATCCGAGAGCGCAACGACTCGGTTTATCTTCACCCCTGGTGCAGGCTCAAATTCATACATGGCCACAACAGGGCCGGGATGGACATGGATCACCTTCCCCTCCACATCAAAATCCTTCAGCTTCCTCTCAAGCAACTGAGAGCTGGACATAATCTCGTCCCTCGTCGGCCTCGATGAGAGGGGAACGGGCAAGTTCAGGAATTCAATGCTGGGCAATTCATATTCACCTCTGCGCACAGGCTTCTCGAGACTAAAAAGACTCAGGCCTTCAGAAAGAGTTTTTACGGGCATCTCCTGGTCATGCACCGTAATGGGAATATCCTGGGAAATTGTGTCTATTGTCATACTCGAATGATCAGTGAAGGGCTCACCAAGAATGATTGGGCCTTCATCGTCCACAGGTTCTACCTCCTC
>DASPUA010000155.1:0-7743 GCA_035623135.1 Thermodesulfovibrionales bacterium
CGTCAACGATCTTCCTTCCAAGGGTTCCCTTAGCCTGAAAGCCGGTAAATATGATACTGCTTTCAGGTCTCCAGAGATTGTGTTTCAGGTGATGGCTTATCCTTCCCCCTTCACACATGCCGCCTCCCGCAATGATGATGGCATTGGATTTAATCCCATTCAGTGCCATGGATTCTTCCACTGTGTGGGTGAAACGAAGACTGAGGGCATCCTGCATATCCCAATTCTCAAGGAGCCGTTGTGCCTCTTCATCGAAGCATTCGGGATGGGCAAGATAAGTCTTTGTGGCCTGCTGGGCAAGAGGGCTGTCAATATAGACATTGACAGGATGCAGCCTTCTTTCCCGCACGAGTCTGTTAAGTACGTACAGGATGTCCTGCGTCCTCCCTATGGCAAATGCCGGAATAATGACATTACCGCCTCTCTTGAAGGTGAGTATTATTGCCTCCAACAGTTCATTGATGGTCTCCTTCATCCCCTTGTGGAGCCTGTTTCCATAGGTTGACTCCATAACCACATAGTCAGCTTCTGTTTCCCTCGTAGGGTCTTTAATGATGGGGTTCCCTTTCTTTCCAATATCTCCTGAAAAAAGAATCTTCTTCTCGCGGGGACCGTCCTGAAACCACAGCTCGAGGCTTCCTGAGCCCAAGATATGACCGGCGTCCAAAAAACGGTATTTTATTCCCTTCCCCGTGTATTCTATTTTTCCGTAGGGGACCCTTTTGAAGAGGGGTACCGCCTTCCTAACGTCTTCCACAGTATACAATGGTGGAACCGACTCCTTACCTGCTCGGAGCGCCTTTCTCGTCATTAGTTCTGCGTCCGACTCCTGGATATGCGCTGAATCGTAGAGCATAAGTTCCACAAGGTCTGCAGTTGCAGATGAGGTGATGATTTCCCCTCCAAATCCATCCTTCACGAGTTTTGGCACAAGGCCGGTGTGGTCAATGTGCGCGTGGGTGAGAAAAAGATATTCAATCTGGGAGGGATTGAATGCAAAAGACCGCTTGTTCATGTCCCCGTTGCCGGTCCCCTGAACCATGCCACAATCTATGAGGATTTGGAGCCGGGGCATCTGGAGAAGGAAACATGTCCCGGTGACCGTTCTTACCCCGCCAAGAAACCGTATCTTCATGGGCTTATCCCAATACTATGAATAGTTCTTCCATTAGTCGAGCGCTCCGTGACAGTTTCCGGAAAACTCTCCAAATCATACCAGATTTTTTATGTCATGCAAGATGCCCATGATGAGATTCTTGCAATATGTGCAGGCAGAATATATAATGGCTTAAGGACATAGGGTATGGCAGACACAAAGTACTGTCTTTGCTGCGGAGTGGATGTTCTCTACAATTATGTTGAGAGAGAAGATCGGACAGAGATTACGTGTGCCTTCTGCGGCTTTACCCTGGATATCGAAAAATTAACGAAAACTCCTGATGTAAGGGAAGGGTATGTCCTCGTCACGGACGATTCAAAAAATGTTAGGGATATTATCGTGAACGCCCTTAAGTCAACCAATATCTACAAGAATATAATGACCTTTGAGAATGGTCTTGAGCTTACTACTTCCTTTTCGTACCTCGTCTCCAGGAGCACACCCATTGATGTAGCCATAATAGACCTCATTATGCCAATCATGGATGGCTTTACTGCTGCAAAGACTTTGAGGACAATAGAATTTCAGTACAAAGTTTCTGCTACCCCCATCATCTTTTTCTCTGCAGTGCAGGCAGATGACTCCTTCAGGGAGAAGATGGAACTCCTCAGCCCTGCGATATATTTGAATAAAGGTGCTGACCCAGAACCTGAAAGCCTTGCGAGGAGGGTTGAGCAGCTTGTGGGATTAGTTACGCAGAAGGATAGAAGTGATACCTTTCATTAATGGCAATGCCCCAATCTGTCACATAGCTCGCACTATTTTCTCATTTCAATGAAGGTGCCTGTTTTCCCTCTCTGTGCTAGAGATTCCCATAATAAGAAGGGACAGATGGAAAAGTGTGCAGACTGTATTTAATAAGGGTAAACCTCCAGTAACTCCTAGTCAATAAACCCTAATACATTCCACCTTTGTCTGAATGCTACAAAGGAGTGATTCGCATTTTTCCCTTTGAAAAGGCTCATGTTTGTGCCATATTTTATCATGGACATACTGTTTTAACTTTTAGGAACTAGCCTGCAAAGTACTTTAAAAGCAAAGAGTTATTAAAGCAAGAATTTTTTTGCTTGACAAAAATACTTACGTATGTAATACTAATGCATTGCTAAAGGGTGTCAAATATTAGGAGGTAACATGGCACTGAAATCGGTAACCTTACGCCTTGATGAAGACGAGTACGAGAAGCTGAAGGAATACCTGAGCGAATTCGGTGACCCTGATATCAGCGTAGCGTATGTGCTGAGGTCCTATATCCGGGATCTTAACAGGGCACTGCCCTTCGTAAAATCAGGGTGGGATCTTAAGAATTACTTTGGCATGCTCGGTTCCTGGCTGAAGCAGTTTAGCTCGATGCAGGATCAGGAAATGTTCGCAAAGATGATGATGAACCCGTGGGCCCTCTGGGGTAATCCCTCTTCGCGTGGATATGGCGAAGAGGGAAAAGATACGGTAGAATCAGGGAAGGGTTCTGAGGAAAAACACGATAAAGGGAAAGGCAAGAAGGCCTAAGAAGCAGCAATCCCTTTCCCGCAACGAAGGAGGAGTCATGTATAACGATGAGTGCAGTATGAAAATGCTGGAGCTTTTTGCCAATCCGCTCTTTAAGAAGGGTTTTTTTGACTTTTTCTTGAAGATGCAGCAGGAAGGAATAGAAGCAGCGAGAAAGTTCTGGAGCGGCTATGGAGATAAGAATCCTTTTCCGAATGCGATCGATATGTATGAACGGATGGTTGATTTTTACATCGTCCTCGGTTTTGTGCCCAAAACAAAATACGACGAGGTACTGAATGAGAACAAAAGCCTGAAGGAGGAAAACAAGTTCCTCAGAGACACTATTCGGGAACTTCAGTTAAGCCTTTTCACTGAGGGTGGGGAAAGGATCCAGCAGATATGGCACGGAATCATTGATAAGCAGCTGGAGACGAATAAGGAGATCGCCAAGAACTTTTTTGAACTCTTCAGGCAGTTGAAGTTTGGAAGTTCATAAACACTGCGAGAGGGGCTTTTACATATCAGCATTCGCTGATACAATAATAAAAAGGAGGGCACTAGTATGGAAAAGGGATTGGAGTTTTTCGATTCATGGGTAAAGTCGCAAAAGGAGTTTCTCGAGACATGGCTGAAGTCGCAGAAGGAATTTTTGGCGAACTGGACCGAGTCAATGAAGAAGCTGCAGGAATCGTTCACGAACCTCGGAGTTTCACAGGAAGGCCCTGGAAAGGAGATGGTGAACCTTTTTAATGCGTTGTTCAACAACATGGCGAATTCAGCCAAGGTGTTTAGCGACGAGGCGATGAAGATGCAGGAGACCTGGAAGATCACCTTGGAAAAGCAGATGGAGATGAGCAGAGAGATGGTGAAAAACTTCTCCGGCCTTTTCGAGCAGACTGGCGAAAAGAAATAGGGAGTCGCGAAAGAGAGGAGATATTTCATGGAAACCACAAAAGATTTTTTTGACACATGGATCAAGTCGCAGGAACGCATTGTAGATAACCTGACCGAGAGCAGAAAAAAGATTCAGCAGGCCTTGTGGGGCCTTGGGTCAAATGGTGAAGGGATGTCGGGCTTCGGCGATTTCCAGAATATCTACAGCTCCTGGACAAATGCGGTTATGAATGCGCTGCGCGATACGGGCACCGTGGATATAAACGTGATCAGGGAGACCTTGTCCAAAACTCTGAGCGGGTCCAATGCCTATCTGAAGCTCTATGAAATATGGCTCCCTCTCGTCAAGGCGATCCGGGAAAAAACCGTGAGCCCTGATGCCTATAAGGACCTGACAGACCCAGTAAAACACAAAGAAATGCTTGACCGGCTCTTCGGCTTCGATCCTGACGCAGTTTCTCAGGCCGCGAGCCAGGCCAGAAAATTTCTTGAGACGTTTACAGGCTCTGTGCAGCAGTTCATGAAACCCTGGGCAGCTGCGAGCGAAAAGAGCAGCAAGACCTTTCCCACGCTTGTGGAGGGTCATCCTGAATCCCTTATGAAGATCTTCCATGACATGTTCGAAGCTTTCGACAGTACTATTGGAAGGATTTTCCATGTCCCTGCAATAGGAAAAGACAGGGAAAAAATCGAGCTGCTTCTGAGGGGTATTGACGATCTCTCGGTGTACCTTGCCAAAAACATCGAATACCAGAATATGATGTATGCGACCGGTCTTGGGGCGTTTGAAAAGGTGGTGGAGAGCGCAGCGGAAAAGATAAAATCAGGGGAAGAGAGTATTACGTTTGATGAGTTTTTCGATCTCTGGGTCAAGGTCAATGAGAAGACCTACTATGCGCTCTTCCAGACAGAGGACTTTTCGAAGATGCAGGGGGAGTTGCTTGAGGCTTCTCTGAATGTCCGGAAGCACTTTTTTAAATTGATGGAACTTTACCTCTACGACTTTCCCATTGCGCTTCGCTCAGAAATGGATGATCTCTACAAAACGGTCTACGAGATGAAGAAAAGGGTGAAGGGCCTCGAGAAACGGTTGGGGGAGGTGAAGCGTGAAGTCACCATTTGAGACATTTAATATGAAGAATTATCTCAAAGAGCTGAGTGAAGTCAACACAAAGCTTATCAAGGGGACAGAAACCCTTGTGGGAATAGACGAGATAGATGTGGGGACTGCGCCGAAAGAGCTGGTGTACAAAGAGGACAAGCTTACACTTTACCACTATACACAGGAGGGCAAGGTGACCTGCAACGTGCCGGTGCTGATTGTGTATGCCCTCGTGAACAGGCAGTATATGCTTGACCTCCAGCCCGACAGGAGTATCGTGAGGAACCTGCTCCAGCATGGCCTGGATTTGTATATCATTGACTGGGGCTATCCCACCAAGGCAGATATGTACCTCACCCTTGATGATTATATTGATGGATATCTTAACAATTGTGTGGATGTGATCAGGGAAAAAACAGGCAATGATAAAATAACTCTTATGGGCATCTGTCAGGGAGGGACCTTTTGCGGGATTTACTCTGCCCTATATCCGGAGAAAGTGAAAAATCTCGTCACTCTGGTGGCACCCTTTGATTTTTCAACCAATGACGGATTGCTTTTCAGCTGGGCCAAGAATATGAATGTGAATGCCCTGGTGGATACCTACAGGGTAATTCCAGGTGACTTCCTGAATGCAGGCTTCCTGATGCTTATGCCATTCACCCTCAACATCGGAAAATACGTGGACATGCTCGATGTGACACAAGAGAAGGAAAGCCTCCTCAATTTCCTACGGATGGAAAAATGGATTTTTGATAGTCCCGGTCAGGCAGGGGAATGCCTGAGGCAGTTTATCAGGGACTGCTATCAGGGAAATAAGCTTGTGAAGGGCGAGTTAAAGGTGGGCGAAAGGCTGGTTGACCTCAAGAACATCACCATGCCTCTTCTTAACATATACGCATCTGCCGACCACCTGGTCCCTCCTGCGGCAACAAGGCCGCTGAATAATCTTGTGGGGAGCACGGATAAGTCGCTGTACGAATTCAAGGGCGGTCATATTGGTGTCTTTGTGGGTTCAAAATCACAAAAGGAGCTGGCTCCAGCCATATCAACATGGCTCCATGAACGGGGAAACGAAGAACCAGTAAAAAAAAATCCTTAGGACAGGGAGGTACCATAGCAAGGCTCAGGAACGGTCCAAGAAATCAGGGAGGCCGCACTAAAGGGACCAGCCATTAGGCGCGGTACCCGCAGGTACACACGTCAGCAAAACCGGGCACGTATTAGGGAAAAATATACAAAGGGAGGTCACTACTTCCCCCAAAAAACTATTAAAGGGAGATATCATCATGGAACTTGCAGGGAAAAATGTCATTGTCACTGGCGGTGCACGTGGAATGGGGAAAAGGTTTGCAGTGGATCTTAAGAACCTTGGTGCAAAACCCTATGTGGTGGACGTGGTTCAGGAAAATCTTGATGCCCTGAAAAACGAGACGGGTATCCCCGGGCAGGTGGTGGATGTGAGCAATGAAAAGAGCATAGAAGCATTCTTTGAAAGCTACACCTCTGAACACGGTGCGCCGGATGTATTGATTAACAATGCGGGTATTACCGCTGATGCCCTTTTTATCAAGCAAAAAGGTGATGAGATTACCAAGTTTCCCTTTTCGAACTGGGAAAAGGTGATCAATGTGAACCTCACCGGCGTGTTCCTCTGCGCTAGGGAAGCCGCATACCATATGGTGAAGCATAAGGTGAACGGGGTGATCATTAATATTTCCTCTATCAGCCGTGCAGGGAATCTTGGGCAGACCAACTATTCAGCCACGAGATCCGCGGTTGATTCGATGACCGTGACATGGGCGAAGGAGCTCTCACGGTACAAGATAAGGGTTGGTGCCATTGCGCCTGGGTATATCAATACTGAGATGGTCGCAAAAATCAGACCCGATGTGCTCGAAAAGGTGATCCAGAACATCCCGATGGGGCGGCTGGGAGAAATGGAGGAGATATCCCAGGCGGCTCAATTTATTATAAGAAATGATTTCTTTACCGGCCGGGTTATTGAAGTGGACGGTGGTATGAGAATCTGATGTTTTGCAACTAGGTTTTTTGGTTCTTGGTGTTTCATAAACTCGTGACATTGGAGGGGTAACTATGGAAGCGTATATCGTGGGTGGCGTCAGAACCGCTGTCGGAAGATTCAACGGCTCCCTCACAGGATTGGATGCGATTGATCTGGGCTCAGAGGTGATCAAGGAAGTCATTAAGAGAACGTCAATAAAGGGGGTGGACGTTGATGAGGTGATTATGGGGAATGTGCTCCAGGCTGGGTTGGGACAGAACCCTGCGCGACAGGCTGCGATCCGCGGAGGACTTCCGGAGAATATACCCGCATTTACAGTGAACAAGGTCTGCGGCTCGGGTTTGAAGTCTGTTGCCCTTGCGGGCCAGGCAATCGCCTCGGGAGAAGGCGGCGCCATTATCGCGGGCGGCATGGAACACATGACCAGCGCACCCTATGTCGTGAAGTCTGCGCGGTGGGGACAGCGCCTGGGGAACGCGGAAATGGTCGATACCCTTATTAATGACGCATTATGGGACATGTTCTATGAGTGCCACATGGGAATAACCGCTGAAAACGTGGCCGAGAAGTATCATATCACTAGAAAGGAACAAGATGAATTTGCTGCCCTCTCTCAGAAAAAGACTGAACAGGCAATTAAGGAAGGCAGGTTCAAGGACGAGATCGTTCCTTTGAGAATTAAACAACCCAAGGGCGAGGACAAGATTTTTGATACTGATGAACATCCCCGTTTTGGTACGACCGTAGAAACCCTTGCAAAACTCCAGCCTGCATTCAAACAGGAGGGGACCGTAACCGCAGGGAACGCCTCGGGAATCAATGACGGGGCGGCCGCTGTGCTTGTTGTTTCAAAAGAAAGGATGAACGCACTGAAGCCCGAATGGGCTTTCAGGATCAGGGGATCATCAGCTGCTGCTCTGGACCCTGCCTATATGGGGCTCGGTCCAATCAATGCCTGCAGGCAGTTGGTGTTGAGGGCGTGTTGTTCGGTAAATGATCTTGACCTTATCGAGATCAATGAGGCATTTGCTTCCCAGTCGATCCAGGTCCACAGGGAAATGGGATGGGACA